>DASYAJ010000649.1:0-2384 GCA_036501405.1 Kapaibacterium sp. (SeqCode) | reverse complement strand
AAATGCCCGCGCTTACAGTACGCTGTCCTCACACGAGCCGAGCGCGGTGCAACGCTTTATGACTGGAACCAAAAGTTGGTCCATCATGCCGAGGTTCCCAACGTTAAGGTGGTGGACACTACCGGCTCCGGCGATGTGTTTGGCTCCGCATTCCTCTTCGCAATTCTTGCGGGCTTGATGCCAGAACGATCGCTCGAACGAGCGGTCCAATGGGCATCCTGGAACGCAACCTTAACTTCTATCGAAGAAATTCTGACATCCGAAAACGAATAACAGAGGCGACTTTAATATGAGAGATTTTTATCCAGAAATTGAACTGTATAATTCCGGGAACCTGAAAGTTTCCGATATTCACTCCATCTACTACGAAGAAAGTGGGAACCCGAAAGGGCATCCTGCCCTCTTCGTACATGGAGGACCGGGGGGCGGTACGGAAGGGCGTCATCGGCAGTATTTCGATCCTAAATATTATCGTATCATCCTGTTCGACCAGCGTGGATGCGGCAAAAGTACGCCTTATGCATCGTTGGAAGAAAATACGACGTGGGATCTCGTTGCGGATATGGAAAAAATCCGCGAACATCTCGGTATCGAAAAATGGCTGGTCTTTGGCGGCTCCTGGGGGTCGACACTCTCGTTGGCTTATGCCGAAACGCATTCGGAACGGGTGACACATCTTGTCTTGCGTGGAATTTTTCTTATGCGGCAATGGGAGATCGACTGGCTCTATCAACGAGGCGCCGATGCAATTTTCCCCGATCAATGGGAACAGTATCTCAAATCCATTCCCGAATCGGAGCGCGGCGACATGCTCCATGCGTATCACAAACGGTTAATCGGCAGCGACCCAAAAGTTCAGCGTGAGGCCGCAATCGCATGGAGCACATGGGAAGGTTCCACATCGAAGCTGCTCATCGACCCCACTATGGTCGATCATTATAGCGAAGGGGATTTTGCGATTGCCTTTGCGCGCATCGAATGCCATTATTTTGTGAATAAGGGATTTATGGCGGAGGGCCAATTGCTCCGGGATGTTCAGCGCATTCGGCACATTCCAACGACGATTGTGCAAGGCCGCTACGATGTGGTCTGTCCGGTGCGTAGCGCGTGGGACCTACATAAAGCGTTCCCTGAAGCGAAGCTTCTGATTTCGCCGATGTCCGGGCACTCGGCGTTCGAGACAGAAAATAGTTCCGCGCTCATCGAAGCGACGGATGCGTTTCGCTCTTAGTGAAAAATATCGAGATACAGTTTGAACGTGAGCAGTTGAAGCAGACTATCGCCATGTTCGAATCGTTCGAACGTCATTTCATTCAATGTTCTTTCCAATGCCGCACGGTCGATGAGCGATTCGAAAAACGGATGGCGGCTCAACAATATTTCCCTCGCATTCGCTAATCGAGGCAATAAAATCGATCGAGTATCGATGGGCGGTTTACGGAACGAAAAATGTTGGAATAGGGGAATGATGCCTGTCATGCTTTTGTGCACCTTTTCCAAACCAGGAGCCACCAGCCGTAGTGTAGAAAAGCCTCGATAGGGAGCCTGAAAGCCACTATAATCGAGCGGGAACCGTTCCAATTGTGGGAACGAATGACGAATGATATAGTGGTGTATCCCTTCCTTTCTTCGGATTGCTCCCGAAATGCGGCTCACCGCCTCGATCGCATTCTCTTCTTGCATTAGAATTTCGGCGGAGTCACGCAAAGCCACCGCTTGATCGGCATAAAAAAGATCGAAGCGGTCTCCGACCGTACCGATTCCTTCCAACTTATCATAATATGCTCGAAGGCCGTGAAGTGTGGAGCTCTTCATCGCGTTTTTTGCTTCGGAATGAATGAAGGGTGCACGCGCAAGCGATGTAAGCTCGTACGGTAATACTTGCTCGGCAATATCGCGGGTGGGATCGATTCTGGGCTCGATAAATTTTTTGATTTGCCTCCGATAGAGCGCAGCGCCATAACTAGCAATCAGGCTCTGAAATTGTTGGCTCAAAAGCTCGATCACTCCAAACGAAGAAATTTGTGTAAGCGGAAATAATCCTTCGGTCCGTGAAACAAATTCTGGCCATCGGTTCCCTAAGTGGTTCCAGAATGCATCGTCGAGCACAAGCCGGTCGCGCTGGAGGTGGAGCGTTGCAGTAATGCGATCGGCGATGGAGAGATCACGGGCATTTGCAACACCATGCGTACTTGCTGGAATGTCAGCCGCCTTACGGTTCCCGCCGGCATTGCCACTCGCAAGAAGCATGCTCCAGGTCATGCGGCTGTCAAATCCACCCGCTCAGAGCGACGGTAACTTTTTCTCTGTTTCGAATGATGTGCAAAGATAGTCCGATAATTCCTGACGGACCAGTTCTAATTCACGAAGAGGGTGGGGGGAGG
>DASYAJ010000648.1:0-12492 GCA_036501405.1 Kapaibacterium sp. (SeqCode) | reverse complement strand
CACAAGCTCTGCTTCCTCGGTAAAACGCAGGCAAAACTTCCGCCGTGTTCACCTGAGAAGATTCATCCACAATTACCAGATCGAATAAGCTTGGCTTAAAGGGAATGTAACTTCCAAGATCACGTATTAGTCCTGCCCAAAGTGGGAACGCGGATGTAAGATGGTCATAGTCGATAGACTCCATTTGGGGCTCGATCAAGTTCGGGTCCGTATTCCACAACATTCCATTGAATTTCCGCAAATTGTGCCGCGAGCCAGCGGAGGCCAGTAATTCTCTCTTACGAAGTTCAGCAGTAGCGGCAACAAATTGCTCTTGAATTGCACAAAGAGTCTTAAGTTCATCATCATAGAATCTGCGAAAGGTGTTAATATCGTCAGCTTCAGCCGTAGCATTTCGAAAATTCTGTTCAGTGGAAAATGCAAGATTGCAAGCCACAAGTTGCTGAACATATAAAGGGAATTGGGGCCGACTCACATCTAGTAGCTTTTCCTCAGCTTTCAAGAGGCGTTTTGCGAATGATTTAGAAGTCTTTAAGTATAGCGCATCTTGCTTGACAATTGGAGGAAGCAACGAAATAGAGTGAAGTTTCGTAACCCTTTTTTTCCAGCTTCGTGCGCTCGTATCACCTAAGACAGTGAATTCTGGATTTATCGTTTGGAATGTATTTGTAAGCTGAGAGCGCGAATACAAAAAGTCAGTGTTGGCGAGATATTGATCCCTCTGAAGACCAACCATTTTTTTGATTTTTCCTCGTAAATCAGCAAGCTTCTCTCTTGACTGATTGACTCGTGTAAGAAGTTGAGCGTGCTTCCTTCGCGTCTCCTCCAAGGCTTGGTGGGTTCGATCCTGATGTGATTGCTGAATAATACCGTCAAGATCTCTACGTAAGCTTGTTTTGATCTCAGAATCCTTCGAGATGAACATAAGAAGATCAGAACCAGCTGCCAATTTTGACAATTTCTCTCTAACCACATTAACTGCGGCCGTCTTTTGAGAGACAAGTAAAACCTTCTTTCCCATGAATAACGCTGTGAGCATCAATGCTGCAATTGTGTGCGACTTGCCAGTGCCAGGCGGCCCTTGTATGTAGGAAACTTCTGATTGCCATGCGTTATAAATAGCGGCCTTCTGACTACTTGAAAGAGTGAACGGAACATACTTAATCGCTTGACGAATTGCATCTCTATCAATGTCAATATTCTCTAATTTGATGTCCGGGATTCTTAGGGCATTCCCGACCATTCTAGAAATCAATTCATTCTCCGCTTCCCCTTTCTCAAGTTGATTTATTAGGGATTGAAGTGCAGAATAGGTCGAGAGCTGGTCTGGGAAGTGCGCGCTGAAAACAAAACAATCGGTGCTGTAACTCAAAGCCTGCTGTTTAACACGAGCTTTTAAATCCGCTGTGGTTTGGGCATTAGGCACAGCACCAATTCTTAGACCTGGATTTGTCAAGCATAAGTCACTGATGAATTGATAAATCGTAGTCTGAAAAACAGTCGATAAGTCTTCTATTTTCTCTGATCCAATAATCTCTGGAAGAGGAAGTTTTCTGATAATGTCAGTGACTCGATCTAACTGTAGCCATAGATTTTGGAGGGATGGGCTCATCCTTGCGTATTGATCATCTTCTTCCCCGGTTTCGAGTTCAAAACCTATTAGATGCTGAATAAGATCGTAGTTGGGAATTATTGTATCGCGTTTCAATTGTAATTTGGAGTGATCTGCATCCAATTCCGAAATCACGTAAAAAAGTGGTGCGCCAACTCTTTTTTGTCGGCCACGAGTTTTAGCCGTTCCTATTATTGCTCCAATTCCTAAGAATAGCTGCTTGTCGGCTTTATCGGCTTCCTTTTTTGCATCAAAAAACCACTGCTGGCCTCTTCTTTCGGTTAATAAGGAGATGCAGTCGGGATTTGCAGCAGTACCCTTAAAAACATTATCAAACCCGCTCTTCTGAACTATTCGACGGCTAACATCCCGCAGGTACTTGAAGTATGGAAGGGCAATACTCATAAGACAACAGCTTCATTCAATGATTTTTCGAGACTCTCGATTTTATTTGCAGTATTCACCATCTCCGATTCGACCTTCTGCATTCCTTCGCCAAAGATTGAGTTCGACTGATTGAATCGCTCGGTCACGTGGCCTTCTATTTTTCGGGTACTATTCAAAATCTCTGATTCAACCTTAATCATCCCTTCGGCAAGTGTCATGCTCGTGTGGTCAATTTGTGAAGTTAGTGCTGAATGAAGCTGTTCATTTCGTACTATAAGGCCGTTGATGGCTCCCATGATCGCCTCAAACGATTTCAGTACCTCGCTGTGATTACAAAGGGCCTGCTGCTGTTGCTTATACAACAACCAAATGGCCAACCCTAATGCGATCACGGATAAAGATATCAGAATGATTATTGCTTCCATTTGCAATTGACTTATAACAAAAATAAGGAATTTTTTTGCAATTCAATGAATAGAAATCCAACTTCCGCTGGCGCATGCGGGTTACCTTTTATCTCTCTTCTTTGCCCGAAGCATGATCGCTCATGCTTCGTAGAGCGGGAGACGGGACTTGAACCCGCGACATCGACCTTGGCAAGGTCGCACTCTACCAACTGAGTTACTCCCGCGATATTTATTTCCCTTGAGCAATCATGATCGCTCATCCCGGAGACCGCCAGCCTTTTTCGATCAGGCGGTTACCGACTGGGCACTCAGAACACCGGAGCTTCTCACAGAAGTTTCTCTGCAAAAGAAGCGCCCCTTGTTCAGAGCGGACGCTATTAACACGCTCGCCTTCCAGAAGTTCCTGTTCGATCGTGGAAAGATATTTTGCGCTTGCTTGCGTCCTGGCCGAACCCCATTGGAGTATTAATTCGCGTTCGTCCCGTTTTTGTGCCGAGTTTTCGTGCTCCGATCGTGCTTTCGCGATTCTTGCTGGCAAAATTACATTGAGCCAAATCGCCGAAGCGCGCTCCTCACCCAAAAGCGATTGCGCCGTAAGCTGTCCCGAAGCAAAGGAACTGTGGAATTCCCAATAGGGCCGCTCCCCGAGTTCGATCATTGGGCCATCGGTAAAAAATTCGTTCCGAAATTTCCATTCCTCCCGGCTGAAATATAGTTCCGCAAACCATGCCGCCAGCGCAAGCCGGCGATAAGGCGTATTCGCTGGACGAATCCGAAAAAAGGCCCACTCGTGTTCGGCCAGCACTTCTGGGAACCGGATTGTTTGTTGAAGCGCATTCCATCGGGCATTAAGTTCCAGAAGATAGTCGTTGGTTTCCGCATCGAACTCCAGCGATGGTTTTGGCAATAATCCTGCCGCGCCAAAAAATACAGCTTCGAAGGAAACGATTCTGTTTTCGGCGAACGATTCCCGAATAAATCGCAATCTCGTAAGCGGCAAAAGCGAAGAAAGCTCCCGAAAGGGCGCCCGGTTTTGCGAATAGCCGAACGCGTCCATTGTCAGTTGATAGACCCGTTCGAGCATCTCGGATTCGGAAGGAAATTCGCCTGCCGACACCGTGACCCTATCGATCAGCTCTTCGAGCCGTGCCTCTCCGAATTGTTCGAGCACTTTTCGCTTAAACCGGATGGGAACGAGAATGTTTTGTGGAAAACATGGAAGTTCCGGTGAGCGGTCATAGAGTTTTCGAAACAGCGCGTCCCAAAGATCGGAACGATTTAGAATAAGATTGTCGCGCAGTACGAGTTGCGGGACCGGAGGACCGGCTCTTTCTTCCGAATCTTCCAGAACGACGTGCAGAATCACATTGGAATATCGAGCATCGCGTTCATGCGCATGGTCATGCCAGCCCTCGGGAGTGAGATGGAGTTCCACATCGCCCATAAGTTGCATTCCCTCCATTGCAATTTTCGCGGAAAGAAAATCGGGACCGCCGCGGTGTTCGTTTTCGGTTCCCGCCGCGATAATCTCCACCGGCGAACCATCCGCCAGAAGGAGTGGCGAGACCAAAAAGTTTTGGTGATCTTTCCAGATCTCGCGAAAAAACCGTTCCGCAATCATACGAATGTTTGCGCTGCTTTACGTGCTGCTTCTGCGAAATCATTCCCTTTCGAAGCCGCGATAATCCCTCGGCTGACGTTCACGACGGCAATACCATCGCCATTGGCCTCACGCACTTCCTCCATCGTGCCTCCTTGGGTTCCCACGCCGGGAATCAAAAATGGAAGTTCCGGCGCGCGCTGTCGAAGCGCCTTCAGTTCCGCAGGTTTTGTTGCGCCGACCACCAGCCCGGCATTCTGCTTTGGCTTGTTCCATTCGCATACTTTATCGGTGATTTCCTCGTAAAGTTTTTTTCCATTCGTGAGTTCGAGATATTCAAAATCGCGCGCGCCCGGATTTGAGGTGAGACCGAGAAAGAAAACTCCACGGTCCTCGCGACGAAGGAAGGGTTCGATGCCATCGGTCCCCATGAGCGGGTTGATTGTAATGGCATCGAATGGGAACATTTCCTGATACGCGTAAGCGTAGTTCTGGCTCGTTGCGCCAATGTCTCCGCGTTTCACGTCGCCGATAGTCAAAACGTGCCTGGGAATATATTCGAGTGTCCGCAGAACGGTCTCGTAGCAGCGTTCGCCATACGCCTCATAATAGGCTAACTGCAATTTATAGCAGCATGCGAGATCGCTCGTCGCCTCAATGATTGCTTTATTGAAGGCAAGCACGGGATTCGCTTCGTGCCGAAGCAGGTCGGGAAGTTTTTTAGCATCGGTATCGAGTCCGACGCAGAGAATGGAGTTGCTCTTTTTTTGCGCACCGAGAAGTTTTTCCAGGAATGTCATGTATCTTTTTCTACAAAAATACGAAATCTCTCTACGGTTGACCCGTGACAAGCATTGCGGCGCCAATCATTCCCGCACGGTTCCCAAACTGTGCCTTGCGAATTTCCACTTCCGGGCGGAGGTTTGCAAGCACGCGTGCTCGAAGAGACTGAAGCGCAGAATCGAACAAAACCGGTCCTGCCTCGGCCACGCCGCCGCCGAGAATAAAGACATGCATATCGAGCAAATTTGCCACGTTTGCGAGGGCCGCGCCGAGCAGCGTTCCCGCTTCCTCGAATACGCTCTGCGCAAACCGATCGCCCGCGTTCATTGCATCGGCAATGCGTTTCGGCGTGAGTTCTTCTTCTTCATCGCGGAGCATTGAATGAATGGCAAGGTCGTTCAGTAACTTTTGTTTCGTGCGCTCCGAAAGATATCGCTGACCGAGATAGGCTTCGATACATCCACGCGAACCGCAATTACACGGCGGGCCATTCAGGTCGATCGATGTATGCCCAAATTCACCTGCCCCGCCGGACGCGCCGCGATAAATTCGATCGATGAATTCCCCCGCCTTTTCAAGGCCTGCGTTCGGGGATGGTTGCGTAAAATAGATTGCTCCTCCAATCCCGGTTCCAAGTGTAACGAGCAGAAAATGTGAAAGCCCTTGCGCGGCTCCAAGTTTCGCTTCGGCAATGGCTGCTACCTTTGCATCGTTATCGACCTCGATCGCTAAAAAGGAGGGAAGTAATTCAGCGAGATATTCCCGAAGCGGCTCTTCTTTCCATCCCAAAAGGTTCGGTGGATAACGGACAAGCGATCGATCGCGGTTCATCGCACCGGGAACGCCAACGCCCATACGGTTTAATTCTGGGAAGGCTGCTTGCAGGATATGAGCTTGTTCTGTGACGACCACTGCGACGGGATGGGAACCCGTTTGTGGGGTGGGAACGGAAGATTCCGCGGCTATCTTCCCCGTTCCAATCTCGACGACCCCAAGCTTGATCGTCGTGCCGCCAATATCGACGCCGAGAACGTAGCTCACGGCTGGGATTTATAAATGATCTCTCCGGGTCGCTTCATGCCGCAACGTTCCCGCGCAATGCGTTCGACCGTCGATGCGTCGTCCAGTTTGAGGAGCGTCACTTCGCGGCTGACGCGCTCTTCGTCGGCGGTCAGCATCGCCACGTGAGCTTTCCGATCGCTAATTTGATGGCGCAACTCAAGATTGCGCCACAAACCTTTATTCGCAAAGAGCAACGTTGCGGTCAGCACCGTTAACGTTCCGGTAATGAACAGCAGTCTCGGCGAGCGAATGACTTTTTTAAGGCGCTTCTTGAATGTCGTTTTGGCCATGCATGTGTGGAAAGCAAGAAAATCGTTCTCAGCCTAACTAAGTTCCGCTCGAATAAAGAAAGCGCGGTTAAAATGAGGATGTAATGCGAATAAACCAATCTGCACTGGAATTTTTCACCAGTTCCCATCCTACGCCGCCTTCAATCGAGGCCTCCACGCCAATGCCGGAACGAAGCTCTACCCCGGCAGTCTTAAGCCATTGTGTGCCACGGAGCGAAGTAATGGGAACCGATGGATTATTCGTCGGCGCATTCGCATACCACGTTGTGCCCATATCGAAAAATTCGACCAATTGCGGTTGAAAGGGTTCGAGCAAAGGAAGGAATTCCGTAAAAAGACGATCGGCCTCACGAATTTCGAATGAACCCAGAAGTAACCGGTTCCCATAATAATAGCGGCGAATGCCGCGCAATCGGTCGCGCTCGTGGATCGTTGCAAGATTGAAACCTTGCTCGAAGGCGTCGTATTTATAGAAGCCGAGAAAATCTTGCGGAATCTCCGCGCCATAATCTGCGGCACCGTGCAGCAAAAATGCGAGCTGATCGAGTTCGTTTTCATCGAGAGCGAATTCCTTATTCAGAAACGCCCGCATTCGCGTGCGCGTAAAATCGCTCCCAAGCTTTTGATCGGCATGTTCCCCGCTAACGCCCATCTGCACGAGTGGAGAGAAATACGTGTAAAGACCGCCCAACTCCAACAATTTTGCAGCGATCGGCTGTTTGTTTTGTGGGATTGAATCGAACTGCGACTCATTCCAAGGCTGTAGATTCTCGTAAGAGGCGCCGAGGAAAACATTGTGCAAATCTTCGATCGAATTCGGTGTGTGTTTTACCAGATCGAGCCCAAGATCGTAACTAACCGTATGCTGATAGTACGCAATGTCTTGAATGACATCTTTGAATTCGATTACATTCTGCGCGCCAACCGTAATGGTCGGTAAAAGCTGATTGTTTTCATAGACGAACCCATACGAGAGTTTGCCCGATGCGGTTCCATACCAGGCGAATGGCTCGAAGAGATGTTTTTGCATTTCATCGGACAGCACAGAAAAAGCTCCCCATTGCGTTCCGATATTTCCGAGCGGATCGACATCCGTTCCCACAATCGGAAAGAACAAAAGTGGACGAATATGTGCAAGGGAATTATAATCGTAGGGACCGGTCACAATGGCGGGAGGCAGCGAATCGGCAGGCCGTGTGACAAGCGGCCATCGGACACCGCGCCATGCCGTATATTTCTTCGAAAGCGGAACTGCCGGCGCAGATGCAACAGACCGGTTTGCACCTATCCAAAAAAGCTGCACCGAATTCCTTCCTGTAAACGAAGTAACAAGAATGGAATCTTTATTTTTCGACCAATCCCATGCCAGTACATTCGATGCCACGTCCGTTTGCTGACGAAGCTCGGCGCGGGAACCCATCCCGGTGGAAGTCATCGCATATAAATTCGGTGTATTGTTTTGGAACGAAAGAAAAAGGATCGAATCGCCATGCGGCGACCAAATGGGATAGCGATCGTTGATGGAATCGTTCGTGAGATATTTGATCTCCCCGGTTGCAAGTTCGATCGTTGCAACGTCGCGCATTCCATTTTTACGAAAAATGCTGAAGGCGATTTCTTTCCCATCCGGCGAAAAGCGGGGAGCATAGACTTGCACATTATCGTCTTCGAAATGCGTGAGCTTCCGCAGATTCGTTCCATCCGCGTTCAGCAATACAAGATCGGAACCGGAACGAAGAAACTGCGCGGCCACAATCGTTCCGTTCGGCGCGACATCGGGATATTCCAATCGCTCGTCCGATGATATTCGTTCTAAATCGCCATTCTTAACATTGCACCGGAAAAGATCGAAGACAAGATTTCCATGCTCTCCAAAGCGAATTTTCGAGAAGATAAGATACTTCCCATCGGGAGTCCAGCATAAATCCGGCTCGATTCCGGGTTCCCCCGTTATGAGTTTTGCCTCGGAAGCGCTATCTTTCCTCAATAGAAAGAGTTTCGTAGGTTCCTCGATCGTTCGCTTACCGAGAATTGCTATGCGCTTGCCGTCGGGAGCGATTCTTGCTGCTCCGACAATTGCCAAATCGGTTGGAATTTTCCGGGCAATATCTTCGATGTCCTCTTTTTGTCCAAATTCGGTATTGTAATAGACGTTCAGGATTTTATGCCATTCGGTGTAGATTTCATCCAGCGTATGATGCGTTGCGGCCTTGACCGCTTCCTTAAAATCATACCCTCCTGCGGGTTCCCGATAACAAATAATATCGGTGAGCGCGCTATCGCCATACGTCGCGGCAATGTAACGCACGAGCGATTGGCCGCCTTCATAAAGAAGGGTTCCGCTTAAATAATCTTCGGGTCCTAAATGAAGCTTGCTCGAAACCGCGGCAACGCGGAGCGGCACATCGAGATCGTCGGTCCAACCATCGGGTTCCATGTATCGGGCCATTCCCTCATTGAACCATCTGGGAACTCCCATATCGAGGCCGGGAAAAATATCGTCTAAGAATGTATGCGTAGCCCTTGCGATGACGAAATGGGTAAATTCATGCGTGATGACCGAGCGCAGCCATTTCGATGTGCCGCTGGCGCGAAGCGAAAAAAGATTGTCATCCAAAATCCCGCGCATCCAGATGAAGATATAATGATCTCCAAACGTAAACGCGTTTCGTTCCTCATCGTTATCGGAAAGATAGATGCGAATTTTATAAGGGATTGCCGTTTCGAGGTTTGTCGTGACAACACGATAGACTTCCTCCGCGATTGGCGCGGCCATTCGAGCAGTCGAATCGAGGCCCTGATGAAATACAAGCGTAAAATGCTCCGTCTGATATTCCTTCCATTCCAGTTCCGGGTGGTTCGCGCCCGTCACGCCGAGAAGTTGCGCAGCACACGGGAACGAACCGAGCAACAACACGACGGAAAGCACGACAGCCAACAACGTTTTCATTCGCGACCGGAATTATAATGTTGTCAGATCGACGATCTCGTTCAGCTTTGGCAATGCGACATTCCATCCCAGCTCTTTTTCGATGACGCCTTTGAGAACCGTTCGCGGGCCATCTTCGCCGTGCGTAAGGAAAATTCGTTTCGGCGGCTTCGGAAGCTGTTTGAGCCAGCTCATAATTTCTCCTTGATCGGAATGGGCGCTGAAATTTGTGAGCATCATCGTCCGCGCCGCGACATCGATTTTTTCGCCAAAAATGATAACCGATTTTGCGCCATCCATGAGCTTTCTGCCGAGCGTTTCTTCGGCTTGGTAGCCGGTGAAAAGCACCATCGTGTCCTCGCGATTCAGGCGATTGGCAAGATGATGCAGAATGCGGCCGCCGGTGGCCATGCCGCTCGCACTGATGATGATCGCTGGGCCTTGAAGCTCATTCAATTTTTTCGAATCGTTCGGCGTCTGGGTAAATTTCAGCGATGGGAAAGAAAGCGGATTTTTGTCCGGCGATTGAAGATGCTCTTGCGAAATGGAATGCTCCCCCGTATATTTTTCGTAAAGTGCGGTAACGGATGTCGCCATCGGGCTATCGACGTACGTCGGAATAGAGGGAATCCTTCCAGCTTTCATCAGATTGTGCAAGCAGAAAATCAGTTCCTGCGCCCGATCGACTGCGAAAGCCGGAATGAGAAGCACGGCTTTTTGGGCGAGCATCTGCTGGATAACGCCATAGAACTCCTCCGTCGGATCGATATTGTTGTGGATCTTATCGCCATAGGTCGATTCGCAAACCACGAAGTCTGCCGCTGGCGGGGCTTCGCGGGGTTTGAGATAAATCGGCTTTTCGCGGCCCAGATCTCCGGAAAAGAGAATGGTGATCGGGTTGCGATCGTCGAAGCGTTTTTCCAGAAGCACAGAACAGGAACCTAAAATGTGCCCGGCATTGGAATAGATAAAACTGATGTCGTCGGGAAGAACTTTTTTCTGGTGGCGGTCCTGGACATGAAAGAGTCCGAGCGCTTTTTCAGCGTCTTCCGAGGTATAAAGCGGGAGCGCGGGCTTATGCCGCGAGTAATGCCGGCGATTCGCAGTGGCTGCATCTTCTTCCTGAATGTGCGCGCTGTCCCGCAGGATATATTGCGTCACATCGAGCGTCGCCGACGTAGACCAGACCTGCCCACTAAATCCACTCTTCACGAGTTTCGGCAAATAGCCTGTGTGATCCAGATGCGCGTGGGTCAAAACAATATTCGCGACGTCGGAAATCTGGATGGGCGGCACATTCCAGTTCATGTCATTCAGTTCGCGGCCACCCTGAAAGAGACCGCAATCGAGGAGAACGCCGCGATGCGTAGCCGTTCGCAAAAAGTATTTCGATCCCGTGACCTGGCCGGCCGCACCGAGAAATTGAAGAGTGAGCATTTCGTTGAAATAAATTTCGATGAAATAAAAGATAGATTCCCTTCTGTGCGGGAATTAATGCAGAGCCTATTCTGCTCAGAGCTTTGCTTTCAGTTCCGAGATTGCTTGCTCGCAGTGCGCGCGTACGAGCTCAAACTTCTCATTGACTTCCGCGACATTTTTTTTCTCCTCGCAGAGCCGCTCGACCGATTCCGCGAAACCAGCGGCGGTCGTCATCCCCATGAACTTGAGCTGCGGTTTGATGGCATGGACGCGGCGTCGCGCGCCATCGAGATCGTTGGCTGCGAGCGCCGTGGCGACGGACTGCAACTGCGGCGGAACTCCCTCGACAAACATGCGCATATATTTTTTCAATTGTTCTTCGTTCCCGCCCGTAATCTCCCGGAGCGAGGATAGGTCCGTCACCGGTGTTGCATTCGACGTGTTGTTATCGTTCTGACCGTTCATGGAAATAGGTTCTGATACTTTCTGCACCGAAGGATTCGGAGCGCCTTTATAATATCTTCCGATGACACGAAAGAGTTCGTCCTGTTTGAACGGTTTCGGGACGTAATCGTTCATGCCGGCGGCGAAACAGCGGTCAATTTCCTGTTTGATGACGCTTGCCGTGAGCGCAATGATGGGAACTTCGCGTTTGCCACGCGGGAGGTGCGCACGAATATATTTGGTCGCTTCGATGCCGTCCATCTCCGGCATTTGCACGTCCATCAGGACCAGATCGAACACGAAATTTTGGAGAAACGTAATGGCTTCGCGCCCGTTCGAAGCAATTTCCATCGCCACTTCGGGAATCATATTTCGCAGCGTATCGCCCAGCACAATCTGGTTATATTCGTTGTCCTCGACGAGCAGGACGCGCATTCCTCGCAGCGATGCGGCATCGATCTGCGCGGAATCTTCTTTCTTTTCGAGGACATCTTCGCTGGCAACTTTGTAAGGAATGATGACGGCGAATTCGGAACCCTTCCCAAGCTCGCTGGTGACTTCGATCTTTCCTCCCTGCAATTCTGCCAGCGTTCGCGAGATGGTAAGTCCGAGTCCGGTGCCGCCATATTTGCGGGTTGTTTCGGTCTCGGCTTGCGAGAAGGAATCGAAAATGGAGTGGACTTTATCGGCCGGAATTCCAATGCCCGTATCGCGAACGGCCACGCGGACGTTCATGCGGTCCTCGCCGACGGCACTCGCGCTCACGATGACCTTGACCGACCCATGCTCGGTGAACTTGACGGCATTGCTTAACAGGTTCATCACGATTTGCGAAAGGCGAACCGAATCGCCAATGATGACATCCGGGGCACTTTCGAAAATTTCTTCTTCAAACGCAATTCCTTTTGCTTCGGCCTTGAAGCGAATGATCTCCATTGCATGACTTGTGACATCGCGCAGACGGAACGGAACATGCTCGAACTCCATCTTGCCTGCCTGCAATTTTGAGAGATCGAGAATATCGTTGATGACCACGAGGAGGTTGTCGGCCGAAGCCTGAATGGCTTCCAGATAATCCCGCTGCTTTTGTGTGAGCGAGGTATCGAGCAGCAGAGTCGTCATTCCGAGCACGGCGTTCATGGGCGTGCGGATTTCGTGGCTCATGTTGGCCAGGAACTGATGTTCCAACCGCTCGCTGGCTTCGGCCCGCTCTTTTGCAGCGGCAAGATCGTTGTTGAACTTTTGGAGCTTCTGCTTATTGCGATAAAAAATTCCTGCGACAAGAAGCAGAACGACGACAAGCCCGATAATCGAATAGTTGATGAGACGTTCATGGGCAATCTCTACGTTTTGCGCCGCGATTTTGTGTTCGTTTTTGCTGGCCTGATATTTACCCTCCATTTCGGCAAGGATACGGCTTTTGTCGACGCTGTAGATCGAGTCATGCAGCGATGTCGCTTTTGCAAAATAGGCGTAGGCGTTTTTGAAATCACTACTGGAATCGTAGGCAATCGCAAGCTTGAAATAAATATCGACGAGTCCACGCCGCGCATCGATTT
>DASYAJ010000647.1:0-5714 GCA_036501405.1 Kapaibacterium sp. (SeqCode) | reverse complement strand
CGTACAGCCATTCGATCAATCTTATTTACGCGCTTCAGTTTGGCGGTGGCTTCTGGAGGAGCTTTGACTCTGGTTTCACATGGCAACAGATGGTGACACCATTTCTCGATCCCGGATCTTTCGATGTAAGATCTGACGGTTCCATTTGTGTATTTGATATGTATGCCCGCGCTATTTTCCAAAGTGTTGATTCTGGGCAGACATGGACGGAACAAGCCAAAGGCTTAGGAGGCGATGATTGGACTCTTGTTGCAAATCCATCGGATAATGCATCGATGTATTTCACAGTGGAACCCGCCGCTCTATACTCGACGACTAACGGCGGGGCCACATGGAAAGACACCAACACCGATGTTGAGGGCTCTATTGCAATTGTTCCTTGTTTCGTTTTCGCTGGTACCGAGCAGCATGGCATTCTTCGATCCAGCAATTCTGGAATCTCGTGGCAATCGATTGGTGGTCCAAATGTCAACAGGGATAATCGGATGCTTTGTGCGATCGATCCGAACCTTGTCTTCGCGATTGACCCCCTCGGCAACATATGGGCAACCAATAATAGTGGCGGCGATTCCGTTCGTGCTTCAGTTTTTTCGGCATCTCCGGATACATTATTCCAAGCCGATACGCTCTTATGTGATAGCCTTACACGCTCAGTACATTTCAGTATATCAGGTTGCACACCCTCCTCAGTGTCGGGTTGGTCCATCTTCGGCCCCGATTCCGGGAACTTTGGAGCCAGCGATCTTTCGAATGATTCAATCCTGGTTACTTTGCATCGAAATGCCCAGGGCGCTCAAAATGCTAAGCTCGTCCTGTCACTCGATAATGGGTCGCGCGATACCATTGCGCTATCCGGATATGTCAGCAGCCCTAATAGTACAATTCACCTTAGAACATCCAATATTATAACCCACGCAGGCGATACCATCTCCATCCCCGTCTATCTCTCCGGCAACGCATCGCTCGGCGCGACTTCCATCATGCTGCCATTCGGGATCGATACGAATATTCTGCGGACAATTGGGTTCGATTCGACGATTTCCGGGATAACTGTTGGCGCTCTCACATATTCGGGAAGCACGGGGACCGTGCTGCTACAGGATTCGGGACTCACGTTAAGCGGCGATACGATAATCGGGTATTTGCGCTGCGTTGTTTATCTCGCCGATACGATTGCAACGACGGTTACGCTTCAAAACCCAACCTTGAATTCCGCAGCCGAACCCTGCAACGCGCTTTCGCTTACAACGGATTCGGTGCATATTCTCATCGCCGGCTGCGGAGACAAATTCCTGCTACAATTTATGAAGACTGGAACAGTTCCGCTTGCCATTCAAAGCATCGTTCCCGATCCGGCGAGCAGTCTTGTGGGGATAAATTTCTTCAATCCCACCAACGCGGCAATCTCCTATCAGGTGATCGATGCACTGGGCGAGACGCGTTTGCGTGGCATGGCAGGAACGAATGCCCTTGCGCTCGATGTCTCGCGGATGCCGGCGGGAATGTATTTTATTCGCGCAAGCACCGAGAATGGGGTTTTCGTCGCGCGTAAGTTTGCCGTCGTCCGGTAAGTCGTTCTGCCTTACGTGGAATCTTTTCCTCGAAGGAGCGCCCACATCGGTTCGACATGCCGCGAAAGAATAATGAGGACCATCACGCCAAGGGAAATGCGTAAAGTGGGAATCATTCCATCCAATCCGCTGAAGGAAAGCGTGATTGCCGAAAGGAAATTCTTCGGCAGTGCCATCACGGCCAGAAGCGCCGCGCCACAAGCGATGACCGACGAAAAATGGACTTGCCTCGTTAGTTTGTTCGTCAATAAATAAATGAAGAGCCATAAAAGAATTGCGATCGGATTGAGGAGCAGCATCGCGCCGGCCGCGGTCGCAAGTCCGCGACCGCCATGAAAGCGAAGCGAAATCGGGTAGCAATGCCCAAGCACGAGCGACGGAATAAGTACAAGGAGTGCCGCAGTCCAGTGATGATACTCAAAAACATGGACGGGAATTACCGCTTTGAGAAGGTCGGCTGCCAGAACGAGGGTGCCAATCGTTTTATCGCCCGTTACTTCGAAGGCATTGCGCGCGCCGATATTGCGGGAACCTTCGCGGCGCAAGTCCCTGCCTGTTTTCCATCGCGTGATGAGGTACGCCGATGGAATCGATCCGCAAAGATACCCGACGATGCCGCCCAAAAGAATTGCGTGAAGCGAAAGCATAGACAATGAACGGAGATGGTTTAGTATGTCATTCCCGCGAAACCGGGAATGACATTCAAAAACCGGCATGTTGTAGAGTGAAGTGAACGATTCAATATCAAATTATCTCGAACTTGCCATGCGTGCCGCGCGCGAGGCAGGGGATTATGCGCGCAATGTGCAGCGCTCGGAACTAAAAATCGAAACGAAAACCAATGCGATGGACATCGTCACGCAGGTCGATTCTCGCAACGAGCAAACGATTCGCGATACGGTGCTTGCGCTTTATCCCGATCATGTATTTCTCGGCGAAGAATTAGGTTCCAGCGAAGCGACCACCCCCTACGCCCTCCTTGAAAAGGAGGGAGAAAAAACTCCCCCGCCTTTTCAAGGCGGGGGGCGGGGGGTGGTTGACGGGCTGGTTAAATGGATTATCGATCCCATTGACGGCACGGTAAATTACGCGCATGGTCTGCCGATCTGGTGTGTATCGATCGGTGTCGAAGTAAATGGCGTCGTCGAATGCGGCGCGATTTACCAGCCAAATTTGAACGAAATGTTCAGCGTGCGGCGTGGCGAGGGAGCGTTTCTGAATGGCGAGCGCATTGCGGTCTCCATAGAATCCGATGCGACGAAATCGCTTTTCGTCACCGGGTTCCCCTACAATGTCGATGAAAACCCAGAAGGCGTGATCGAGCAGTTCTCGAAATTTTTGCACAAGGGCTGGCTCATTCGCCGCTTGGGCAGCGCCGCGCTCGATCTGGCGTATGTCGCGTGCGGACGCTTGGAAGGATTTTGGGAAATCGGGCTTTCGCCGTGGGATACATCGGCCGGACAGCTTATGGTCCGCGAGGCCGGCGGCCGCATCACGCACTACGATGGCACCGATTACAATATCTACAAACGTTCCATCATCGCCACGAACGGACTACAGCATGACAGAATCTTTCATTTGCTGTCCGACGCAGAAGAATCGTTCCGATCGAGCGCCAGGAGCGCATCGTAGAGCGGTTCGCACCGCGCATGTTCGGCGACCAGATAGGCAATGAGGCAGGCCACGCAGAGTGCAAAGAGCTGTTCCTGATTACCGGTCATTTCGAGGATGAGAACGATTCCCGTCAGTGGCGCGCGGACGATCGAGGTGAACATCGCTGCCATGCAGACGACCGCATACGCGGCCGGCGTCGCTCCGACCGAAGGAAAGAGGAGCGCGCTGACATGTCCAAAGAGCTGCCCGATAATCGCTCCCAATACAAGGAGCGGCGCGAAAAGCCCAGCGGGAACTCCCGAGGCATAGCCGATCATTGTCAATACGAATTTACCGAGGAGCAGGATGACAAGGAACGAAACGAAATCTCCCGCAATGAAATCGCCGCGAAGAATTCGTTCCGCAATGCGGTGTCCGCCGCCCAGCGCATCCGGCAGCCACCAGCCGACCAATCCGGTTACAATTCCAGCGATGCCGCCTTTTTTCCAAATCGCCAGGCCAGTCCTGCGAGATGCTTTCACGGACCAAATTAGCGTGCGGTTATAAATGACTCCGGCATATCCGGCAAAAACCCCCATGATTGCAAACAAGGGGAGTGCCGAAAGCGGTGGCAAAGGATAGTTCCGGATATGAAACGACGGTAATTGTCCCGTAAGCACTCGGCTCACCGCCACCGACACGACCGACGCAATGAGCGCGCTGACGAGCGTGAGCGGCGAAATTTCGCGCTGTAGCTCTTCAATCGTAAAAATAAATCCCGAGAGCGGCGCATTGAACGCGGCTCCCAATCCGGCACCTGCTGCGGAGGCGATCAGGTTCCGTTTGGAATGATTATCCAGCTTCAAAGCATCCGAAAATCCCTCACCTACGCATGCGCCCATGTGGACACTTGGGCCTTCCGGACCCACGGAAAAGCAGGAACCAAGTGTGAGCACGGAACCGATGAATTTTACGGGAAGCACCCTATGCCACCGTAGTACCCGACGGCCCGCAAGCACCGCTCGGACATGCGCAATTCCTCCGCCGGATGCCGCCGGCGCATAATGCTCGGTAAGGTAACCGGCCAACGCTCCGCAGAACCCTCCAATCAAAGGAAGGATCGACCAGCCCCAAAGAGGGAACTGGTGTAACGTATTCAAGAGGGCGATGCGGCGTTCCTCGATCAGTTGAAACGAAACGGTAAACGAGACGATGGTAAATCCCGCAATAAGTCCCACGGCCGCGGCGCGAGAAAAATGAACGCCGCGACGGACATTTAATAAATAATTCCCCTCTTCGCTATCCGGAGTATCGTGCGCCAGAGGAACCGTGGATTCCGAAGCGTCTGGAGAGCTGGAAAAATCGGAGTGATGTACCGAGGAGAATTTCATTCGATGTTGAAACACGCGTTTTAGGTGCTACGGTCCTCAAATTTATTGCATGACCAACGAAAGTCCATTCAAGGCGTCCCTTTCTTCTGCTGTGAATTCAATCTTCCCCGCGCGAACATTCTCTTCCAGATGCTGGAGAGAAAGCGTTCCCGGAATCGGAAGCAGCATTGGCGAGCGGGTGAGAAGCCATGCGATTGCAATCTGCGCGGTCGACGCATCGTGCGCGGCGGCAATCTGCTCCAACCCATCGTGCGGCCGTTTTTTCCCGACTGGATAAAATGGAATAAAAACGATCCCATTCGCTTCGCAATAATCGACCACCGCGTCGTACTTCCGCATGAACACATTATACTGATTCTGTACCGACACGACCTCGATCGTCTTCCGATATTCTTCAATCTGTTCGACCGTCACTTCCGAAAGACCGATGTGCCGCACTTTCCCGGAGGCCTGCATCTGCTTCAGCACACTCGCGGTTTGCGCGATGGGAACCGCAGGATCGGTGCGGTGCAATTGATAAAGGTCGACCGATTCACGCTTCAATCGCTTCAGACTCGCATCGAGCGCCTTATTCAAATACGCGCCATCGTTAATCGCGCCGGAAGAATCCCACGACATTCCGCCTTTGGTTGCGATGTGAAGGCCGCTCGGATAAGGCGAGAACGTTTTCCCGATGGTCTCCTCGCTTTGGCCGCGCTGGTATAAGTCGGCCGTATCGATAAAGTTCACACCGAGTTCCCATGCGCGGCGAAGCACCGCGCGCGCGTTTTCGGTATCGGTAATCCGGTTCGTTCCCAAGCCGATCCGGTGGACCGCGATGTCCCCAATGTTCACCGTGTCACGATTTTGATTCTTCTCTGAATGAAGGTTAGCCATCATCATCTTTTTTGCACTTCCAATGAGCAGAAATCGCGCCTAAATTTTTAGCAGCAAATTCGCCTCAAAGATGGCGGTACGACGGTGATATCAGGAGTTTCGAAAAATCTATAAAAATAAAAATAGGTTTCCACAAGCCAACGAGTATAAATTGAGTAGTGAGAGCTGGGCACGGAACGGACACAAAGGCTGTACTTAAAAGCTCAGGATCATTTTCTCAAACTTTCCAAACAAGCATGAGATCGATTAAGCGCACCATCGGATTCTTTTTTTTCTTGGCGAT
>DASYAJ010000646.1:0-2821 GCA_036501405.1 Kapaibacterium sp. (SeqCode) | reverse complement strand
GAAAAGAATGTATCCGCCGCGTGTATTGGCAAAGGCAATCATTTCCCGAGCGATTTTTTCGGGCGAAGAAAATTGCCGCTTGAACTCCACATCCGGTCCCTCGCCGGAGTCGATCAGGTCGTACAGCTCATGCCGTCGAATTGGGAAGGAAATGGTCCGCATGAACTTTTATCGGAGTGCCGAATCGCCACAGATAAGCGGGATACATAGATAGAGCCTCCGATGGGTTAACAAATAATATTGTTTATTACGAAAGAGGAAGGACTCGCTTGGAGAAGTATCAGATTGATCTAATTTTTTCGCAGGCAGTAAAACCATGTCTTGCATGAAGGACCAGGAGCGATCCTCTTGCAAACTGTTCGTTTGAAATCGGCGGACAATCGATCCTTCTTCCATCAGAGCGAATAGTTCTTTCTCGCACGATGTGATGGACCGTGCCGGCTCTCCGAGTTCCGCTCGCGCAATAAAGTTACCGAGATTGTCGTACTCGACCAGCGATGTGCCGCCATTATCGAGTACGATAAGGTGCTCGTCCGCATCGACGGCCAGCCCGACGGGATTCGAAAGAATCGCTTCGGGGCGCATTGATTGCGAATAGCCCCCAATGGTTCGAAGATAAGAATAATCGGAACGAAATTCAATCACGCGTTTATTTTCGCCATCGGCGACGTAAATGTTCCCAGCATCGTCTGCCGCAACCGCGGTGGGATAGCCGAACCGTGTATTCGGATCGTTACTTTCACGCGTATAAAGCGTTCCCGAATAGAGGAGGTCCTTCGTGTATTGCTCGACACGGTGGTTGAACCGATCGGCAATGAAAATTGCATTCGAAAGCCGTGCATCGATCGAGCAGGGGCCGTTGAACTGGTAATGGTCATCGCCAGAGCCGCGCACGTCATGCAGGCTATCGCCATTCGGTGAAAGCTTAAGAATAGAATTGGAGGACGATTCGACGACAAAGGCGTTCCCAAACTGATCGACGGCAAGCGCCGTGGCATCGGTGAAGCGCCATAGGGCTTTTTGCGGAACGAATGTGGCAGCAATCGTCGGAGCTGCGGTCGGGATGGAACGGGAAGAAAAGCAACCGGAAGTACAAAACAACAGGAAAAAAAAATTGAAGCAGAAACACTTTTTTATAATGTCATTCCGAGCGGAGTCCTCATTCGCGGAGCGAACGAGGACGAAGTCGAGGAATCTTTTGCCGTTCGTATGAACGATTTTCTCCGCTCGAAATGACATTTTTAAGGTTCGATTTTCAGAAGTGCATGGTGAAGCTCAGTCCCATCTGACCGCTTCTGGGATCGTAAAACGATTCGAACCCGGATGGAGCCGGATTGCTGACATCGAAATCGTATAGGTTCGCCGAAATGTAAGCATCGAGAATATTCGCGATGTAGGTAATGCCAAGAAAGATCCACCATTTATCGCGATCGTTCTGATAAAATTCCCATCGCTCGTTATTGACAATCGCGTTTGACGAGTCGAACAATGTTTTGGCCGCGTAGTCTGCCACGGACGAATCGAGATATTGATGATAGCGGCTGTTTTGAATGTACACGCCATAGCCAAAGCCGGCGATGAGGCCGTAGAGAATGGGAAGTTTCCAGCTTTGCCCGAGATACACTTGTCCCGCTCCCGGCAGTACAGCGCTGAGCAGAATTGCCACGAGCGGCGATTTCGTCATGTGAAATGCGGCGGTATCCGGAACGGAAACGGTATCGTGCCGCGTGCTCGCTCTGGGCGTTTGTGCCTGCGCCGCCCACGCGAAAAAGATCAGGAAAACAACGGTTATGCGAGCGATGCGATGCATTCGATTTCCACACGAGCGCCTTTGGGAAGCGCGGCGACCTGAACGGTCGTGCGCGCCGGCCGCGACGTTCCAATCCCGACTTCGTAAATTTTGTTCATCGCCGCAAAATCGCCCATGTTGGTGAGGAAGATCGTCGTCTTCACGACATTGGCGAAGGTCGCTCCGTTGGCTTCGAGCACGGCGCGAATATTTTTCATCACCTGCTTCGTCTCTTCTTCGACGGAGGATTGCACCATCGCTCCGGTTTTGGGATCGATGGCAATCTGCCCGGAACAAAATAAAAAATCCCGGCTTTTGACCGCCTGCGAATAAGGCCCGATTGGCTCTGGCGCGTTCGGGGTAAGAATAATTTCAAGAAGCGTTTCCATCGTCGGTTAAGCTATTGTTCTTTTATGGTGCGGAGCAAATCGTGGACGCGCTCGAATTCGTCCATCGAATAAAACTGAATCGCGATCTCGCCGGTCGAGTCGGATTTCACTCGGACGCGGACCTGAGTTCCGAGCACATGTTGCAAAGATGATTCGATCGAACGAACTTCGCTCGAAGTTTCCAGTTCTGAGGCAGGCTTTTTTATGTTCCGCGTATCTGGACCGTTGGATCGCGGTTGAAAACCCTGTCGTGCTACCTCCTCTAACTTACGAACGGAGTAATGGTTCCGTATCGCTTCCTCCCACAGCGCGTTTTGCCGTGCAGAGTCGGGAATGCTGAGTATGACTTTAGCATGCCCGGTCGTCAGTGTGCCGTTACGAACCGAATCTTTGACTTGTTCCGAAAGTTTGAGCAGCCGAATCGCGTTGGCAATCGTCGCACGGTCCTTCGAAACGCGGGCCGCCACTTCGTCTTGCGAAAGGCCGCAATCTTCGACTAATCGCTCATACGCTTCGGCTTCTTCGATCGGATTGAGTTCCACACGCTGGACATTTTCGACGATAGCGAGTTCCAGCATCTTCCGGTCGGTTTCGACCTCGATAATATAGGCTGGAATCGCCGTCAGTCCTGCTTCGATCGAAG
>DASYAJ010000645.1:0-5497 GCA_036501405.1 Kapaibacterium sp. (SeqCode) | reverse complement strand
GGTATTTCACAGCCCGCCGTGCTTGAACTACCGGTCCTGAATTAACGGACAATCTCGAACTTCCGAGTCATGCTTCCATCGCTCGATGTCAGCGTAATATAATACGCCCCCGAGAATAATTCCTCGATGGGAATGTTCTCGGAATAAGAACCAGACGGAGTGAATCCATCGATTACATCGCGCACAGCCCGACCGAGAACGTCCTGCACCGAAATGCGCACAACACCGGCATCGGGAACGCTATACCGAATGTTTGCAAATCCACCCGACACCGAAACATCGAGCGAAAGCGTTCCCACCGCACCTTCGGTGACGGCAAGGATGCTATCCGGCGGTTGCACCGGCGGCGCATAATCGTTGTAATTCAAGTTCACGATTTCGCCCGGATGCGTCGAAACATTCGCGAACGTATGCGTTTTTTGAATGCCGCTATCGGTGAAATGAATCACGTATTGGTAGTGGAAGAAAGTATCGGTGCCGGCGAACAGAAAAAATCTCTGATCGCTCGTGTAAGCCATATCCATGATATTGGTGAAACTATCGCTCTCATAGATGCGCTGCACGATCGCGCCGAGGATCGGAACCGGCGGGTTCCCATACGTGATACGTCCAACGATAATTCCCTTATTCGGATGCGATCCTCCTTCATAGTTCAGCGCAAGATTATCCATGATCGCATGGCCGGTAATGCCATAAAAATTAACGTTCCTCGCGGAACCCGATAGTTCACTCATCGGCGCCCAACTGACTCCACTGTCGTAGGTAACAAACGAAGAGCCGCTGTCGCCCGCCGCAAATCCACAGCCTCGATTCAGGAAATAAATACTATTGATCGAATGCGTCGTGTAGGTCGAATCCAAGATTAATGTATCGATGATGAGCGAACCGAAGGGATCGGCCGGATTCGGAACTAAGCGATTGAGGTTATAGAAGACGATCTGCCCATTCGAGCCCGTCAGATAAATTCGTTCCGGAGTCACATAATAAACCGAATGAACATTTGTTTTAAGGGCGTGCGAGCTCCAGGTCCCTTTCGTGTAAAGGTAATAAGCTCCGTTGGAACCAACAACGCCGTGAGCCGAATCGAGGAAATGCACAGAAGAAAGATTGTTCTTTCCAAGGTTCTCCTGCAACGTCCATGAGGTTCCATCGAATTCGAGAACAGTTCCACTATCCCCCACTGCCCAGGCGGAATGCAAGCCGGTAATCATAACGGCATGAAGATTTTGCTCGGTCGGAACTAAGTCAGAGACCCATGTTCCTCCTGAGTCCTCTGTTCGAAAAATCATTCCGTTATCTCCCACGACCATTCCTTTCGCGGAAGTGAGAAATTTCAGATCGTGCAAGTTGGCGC
Source organism: Kapaibacterium sp. (SeqCode) (assembly GCA_036501405.1). Classification (GTDB taxonomy): domain Bacteria; phylum Bacteroidota; class Ignavibacteria; order Palsa-1295; family Palsa-1295; genus PALSA-1295. The sequence continues at coordinate 4,143 of DASYAJ010000645.1, read as the reverse complement.
TGGCAGTGAAGAGCAGCGACCATGTCATTCCGCTGTCCATCGTTCGAAAAATTCCGCGCCGCGAAATAGCAAAACCAATCAGCGAATCGGGATAGTAGATTTTTTCAAGACTATCGGGAATAATGGCTCCGTCGAAAGCGACAAACGTTCCTTCCAAATAGGAACGATTCAGGTAAAACCGTGTCGTGTCGGTGAGCGGTTCAGGCAGAACGAGATTCTGCGTCATGTAATTTTCACGCATTAGCTTCAAAGGATAGACCGCAACAATTCCCATAATCGTATTATCCACTGTCAGTGGTCCATGGGCGCAGAGCGAAAACTTCCCTTCGGTATCGGAGACCATTTTATTCGAATCGAACGGCGGACCTCCATAATTGGGCCCGTTAGGAGGTGGCCATCCTGGAAAGGCTAATGCTGCTCCTGCAAGGGGTGCATCGGTTAACGAATCGTACACATGCGCATCGTCGCAGATGATCCACGGTGGGCCGAGAATCCCCTGACTTTCCACATAACAGAGCACCGGTGCAGAATTCGGCGCTTGCACATAAGCGAAATAATTGGGAAAAATCGCATTCAAGAATGGGCCAAGTGTACTATTCCACGAAATTTGCGCCGAAGCTTTCGGTGCAATCGAGGAAGGAAAGTTTACGTCGGCCGGAGTGTGGTACTGGAACTGTTCCATCAGGACAAGAAACGCATTGACGTTCGAAAGCGTCGAATTGGAACTTTTATTTTGAACATCGAGCGTGATCGAAAACGGACCGAAGTAACTCGCCGGAGCGTAAAGCCCAGCATTCATTTGGGCCGGAGGACACACTTGCATCACTCGTACCGGCTTCGATTGATCGCCCAATTTGCCAATCCCAAGCTGACCCACGCTATCCTGACCCCAGGCATAAAGCCAGCCATCGCTGGCAATAGCAAGGGAATGATTCAATCCCGCCGCAATTCCAACAAATTGCGTGACACCCGGTGGGAACGCAACCGTTCCATAATCGATCCGGCTTATTCGGCCAATTCCAAGCTGACCAAAAGTATTATCCCCAGCATCGTATAAGGAACCATTCATCGAGAGATACAAAGCGTGGTGCCCGCCATCGGCAATAGAGGCAAGCGTTTCCGGAGAACCATCGGTCGGCCCCACTTCGAGCTGATTATAGGCTAGCCCGCTATAGTATTCCTGGTCGATCCGACTTTCCAAGGTATAGGAAGCAGCAACGCAAGCGAGCGGCGAAAACGCGCGAAAGGTATCGATCGCTGCCTGCATAGGACCTTCCAATGGCGTAAACTTTCCCAGGCTATCCGACCCGCACGCATAAAGAATCCCATTCTGTGCAATCATCATCGTGTAGCCAGGGCCGGCTGCAACTGCGGCCCACGCGGTGACGCCGGTTGGGAACTCCACTTCTTCCGGCGAAGTCGAATACTGCGTATTCCCGACGCCGAGTTCCCCATTCTTGTTATCGCCCTGGCATAAAGCCGGCCATCGGTCGTGAGCGCTTCGCAGTGGCCGGACCCACACGAAACCCATTTCCATTTCGTTACAAATGGCGGATTCTGAATGCGCATCGGAACGCCATAATCTCCACCGTCACTGCCAATCCCAAGCTGCCCGCGATCGTTCACGCCCCAGGCATAGAGCTTATCGCTATCGGCAAGCGCAAGCGCGAAGTTCGGCCCCGCCGCCACGAGCGTCCAGCGCGTCGCTGCGGCGGGAACCGGAAGCATCACCGGAGTATCCCGATCGACACGATCGCCCAAGCCAAGCTGCGCAAAATCGTTACGACCCCACACCCATAAGTTCCCGCTCTGGTCGATCACATACGACGATTCCGAAAGCGATTGCTGCCCTAAAAACTGCGCTTGCTATGCCCCGCATACACACAGAATGATAAGGGAGAAGAGAAAAGAACGTTTCATGGTTTTATCGAATGACTTCAAATTTTTTCGTGATACTTTCGCCGGTACGTTCGAGCGTGACATAATAGATGCCTGCGGAAAGTTCCGAAGTCGAAACGTCGCGCACCGTTTCGCCCGAAGGGTTTGTGCCGTCCACGATCGTTTGGACGGTACGTCCTAAAATATCGTGAATAACGAGTCGAACATATCCTGCGATGGGAACATCATAGACAATACGTGCCGCGTCCGGCTCCGAAGAAACCGTCATCGAGAGCGGCTCTACAATAGAGGCCCCCACCGAAAGCACGGTATCCGGCGGCTGAGGTGGCGCGATATACTCGTTGTAGTTCAGCCGCACAACCTCGCCCGGATGAGGCCGCACATTCGGGAACGCGAATGATTTCAGCATCCCGCTGTCCGGATAAGTCAAGAGATATTCATAGTGGAAAAACGTATCGACATTCGAAAAGGCGAACCAGCCCTGCTCGTCGGTGTAGGTCGAATCGTAAAAATCAAGCAGCGTATCGACGACATAGACCTTATAGATTTTCGAGCCATGAACCGGCTCCGGCGGCTCGCCCGCAGTAAAGCGGCCGCACACGACACCGGAACGATAATTCGCGCGACCCGTATAATTCAACACGGTGTTTTCGGTCGCAATATGTCCGGCGAGACCGAAAAAGTTCACGGACGTTGCCGAGCCGGGGAACTCGGGCAAGCGCGTCCATGTGCCGGCATCGTAGGTCACGAAAGAATTCCCGCTATCGCCGGCAATAAACCCAATCGCATGGTTCAGCATCGAAAGGCTGTGCATCGTCGCCGCGCCACCAATCGTTGAGAGCCCCAGCGAGGAGGAGCCTGGCGCCCCACTCCACAAGCCCCCGGCCTTCGCGGAAAGAAAAAACTTACCTGGATTCAGATACCGCGCCGAGGTAAAATAAGGATACACGGGTGGGTAAGAATTCGGAGCATACGATTTCCATGCGCCGTTCGCATAGAGATACCAGTTCCCATTGGCCGTCCCGCATACGCCATGCGTCGGATCGAAAAAATCGACACAGGTCAGGCTGGTATTCCCGACGGATTTCATCGCTTGCCACGATGTGTCCGTCCGCCTTAGAATAGTTCCGCCATCGCCGACGGCCCAGCTTGTATCGCGATCGGCTAGCGCAAGGCCGCGCAGCGCTTGATGCGTCCCCGTCGGAACGAGCGTCCAGTTATTGCCGGTATCGCTGGTCGATAGAAGCGTACCGTTATCACCGACGACCCATCCACGCGCCGGATCTTCGAATTTCAAATCCTTTAAGTCCGCGCTCGTTTCATACATCGGGTTCCAGGTGATGCCGCTGTCGCGCGTTCGAAAAATCACGCGACGCGAAATCGCGTAACCAATGAGCGAATCCGGGAAGTAAACCTTCATCAAGGTATCGGGAAGATAAGGTTTCGACGGTGGTGTAAACTCCCCTTGAATTCCCGAGGGACCCATCCAGACCGAATCGAAATATAAGGACTTCCCGACTTGCTGCGTTTGGAGAACGAAGGCCGGATTATAGTTCTCTTTTTTAATCTGTACCCCAAACACATCGGAACCAGCCCCGGCAGCGCTATCGATTTGAATAATATCCATCGAATAGTTTCCGTTCCGGTCGGTATATGTTGTTCCCAGTCTGGCCCCTTGGGAACCCAAAAAAAGTTCTGCCGATCCGTCCACTTCCGCGCCTTCGATCGGCGCGTGTGTCAGCGTGTCCTGCACCTCACCAATCATGACATTATGAAAAACAATCGGGACACCGGGAACCAGCATACGATTTCTAAGGATAAGTGGCGCGGAACCTGCAGCTTGGATATAGACATAATAGTCGGGTGTATCCTGCGAGAAATAATATTGATGCGTGCTGCCACTCCAATTCAGCGCGCCTGTTGCGCCCGAAGACAAAGAGTTTCCCAGGAACAGGAACATACTTGTATCGTTGACGACGGGCCCAGCTGGAACAAAAGCCGCATTCACATTTTGCAGCAGAGACGAGACACCGGAATTTTTAATCGTTGCGGTAACGGTAAAGGGACTCTTGTAGATCGCGGGCGCAGCAATCGTTCCAGTCATGGAAAGCGGCGGACATACTTTCAAGACACGTATGGGTTTCGATCGATCGGTGTGATCTCCAACCCCAAGTTCGCCATGAGCATTGCCACCCCATGCGTAGAGCCATCCATCGTTCCCAATCGCCATGGTATGAAGGAGTC
>DASYAJ010000644.1:0-2925 GCA_036501405.1 Kapaibacterium sp. (SeqCode) | reverse complement strand
TTCCTTACGCATGTTTTCCCACGCCGCCGGCTTGCACGGCTCGCACGCGCCGAACGGGACCGCATCGCTCCGAATTCTGCCGAACGGGCGATTACCTATCATATTATCGCGCAGGAGGGTCTTCGGTTTGTGCTCGCGGCTTATTCGCTTCGAGGAAGCTCGCCCATCAACGAACTGGCGATCTACCGATTGGAAGCGACGGGTCCGAACGAGGTCTGGCGTTCGAAGCCGTGGGTGGGAAGCTTTTCCGATCTGCATTTCGCGAGCGCAAAATCGCAATCGCGGACCATTCTTTTATTTCAGGAGGGAGGCAATCCAGCGGCGAATAATACCAACGCGTTCGCGCTTGCGAGCATCTTTACCTTCCTTAATAAACCTGACGGAGTTTACCTGCGGGACCTGACGCCGGAACTTCCCTGGCTTCGCGCGCGAGCGCGGTTCCCACTCCGCTCGCTTTATGCCGAAGGCATTTCGCTCCAGAACGAAACGAGCGACGTCGTGGTGCTGCGCGCGTCCGACGAGGAATTCAACCGGAGCATGTCGGAGCGCATTCGTCCGCAGCGCGCCTGGAAATACAATCCCGACCGCAACCGCTTCGATCGGATGAACACCGCTGAAAGCGTTCCCGCCACCGAGGCGCGGAACGGCCAGTGAACTATTCCTTCACGAATTTTGCCCGGCTGCACCGGCGCTGATGAAATAAACTCCGGACGGCAGTGAAGAAATATCGAGCACGCTGCCATTCTGCGGCACGCTGTAGCTGCGTCCCAGCGGATCGGAAATCGTAAATGTTCCTCTACCACCTGTGATAGTAATTTCATTTTGCGCCGGATTGGGAATGATACTTTGAATTGTGAATGGCAGCCTACCTTGCATGGCAGCGAGAATGATCGAATCGCCGCATTGGGGAAGGAAATGCAGGGTGACGGAATCGGGTGCGGAGACCGATTGGGTGGCGATATCGCAGCCCATCCATTTGCCGGTGAGGTGGACGCTATCGAGAGAGACTGTGGATGTCGTATTTGCGGAGAGATAGGAGTTGAACGAAATCGTTACCGCAGGTGGCACGAGCGAATCGGCGGTATCGGCGAGGAGGAGATCGAGGATGCCATTGTGGGAACTGGATGAGAGGACAGACCAGCCATAAGGGAGCAAATAGTTCTGGATGCTGAGGGTCGTGGAATCGAAATGGATAGTGAAATGCGCGGTATCGATGCCCACGCCCGAATCGGCAGAGGCGGCGAACGAGGCGCTCACCGTATCGCCAAAGTGCAGCGTGTCGGACGTGGAACCATTTATCTGCTGGCTTACCGTATGCGATTGAAACGTTCCGATGGAATCGAGGTTGAGATAATATATTCTTGAATAAGGATCCATGGGGTTATCTGATCTATTTTGAGAAGCATAAATATATGGGCCTTTTGCATAAAATGTTGCTCGATTATTTCCAAACTCCCAATTACGCGGCCCACAAAGATTTTGTAGGGAATTTCCTGTATCGGTTGATATGATAACTCCAGACTGTGTCTGCAAATAAATGTGTTGAAGATCGCCATAAACAGCAAAGACATGGGGACCGATAATTGGGCAAACCGGCCTCCAATTTTGGCCACCATCGTCCGAACGAAAAAGAGTGTCTGTCGCTGACAAGGCAATATTATACTGACCGCCCATTAAAAAAAACGTCCTCGTTCCCGGAATACAGAGAGGATGGATACAATAGCTGTAAAAATTTGGAGTTAAAGGCGGGTTCCAAGTGACGCCGCCATCTGTCGTATAATAAACTGCCGATCCGGTAATAATTCCGTCCGTATCATTAGAAAATAAACAACCGAAGAATGGACTGTAATTTAAAAAGGATTGCCAAGTAGTTCCTTCATCAGAGGATGTCTCATCCTCATCTACCTCGTCTGGAGAGAGAAAAAGTCGGTTTGTTGTTCCGTGAAAATAAACACAGAACCCTCCTGCCCATACTGTTGAATAAGGCGTGAAGGGTACTGGTTTTGGATTCCACGTTTCGCCACAGTCTGTCGTTTCATAACAGCCATAATTATTTGTTGAAGAATAACCAATAACCCATCCCGTCAGGCTATCTTTAAAAGAAAAACCCATTACATCGCCATCCAAACTGGGGATCACAATCTGCCTCCATGTTTTCCCCCCATCCGAAGTTTTCCATATTTCTCCATTATTGATTCCTGCAAAACCAATTTTAGGAGGGCCAGGAAGATCGAGAAAATAAAGTGCATAAGGTGCATCGACAACTCTTGGCGGAAAAGTTTGTAATAGCCGCCACTGCGAAACCCCGCGAGGCGAAAGCCCCGCGAGGACCGCAATGACGAGTACGAAACGCTGTAAATGTTTACCGAGCAACCACATGGAATTGGAATCCGTAAGTATTGGAAAGATTACCAAGAAGATTGTACGTGGCAACCTTGAAAATGGGTTGAGTAGGAGATGCTGGCGGAGTAGTAATATCTAAATCAGATACCGTAATAAAGCCCGGCACAAAACCGACACTGCCCCCAGATTTAATACTCGCAGTGATAGAAGCGTGACCGTTAGCGAAAATATGTGGACTCAAGTCCGGATTAGTCACGCTGAGTTGAATAGTGTAAACACCACTCGAGTCCTTTACGAGTAAAATGCCAATATCGTCCGTTGGGATTGTGTCAGCAGCCTTGATATTTCCCCATGATTCAATCGTGTTATCCGCATAAGTGGATCCCATTCGAGTCTGGCCCCCATAAGGAAGATTATCATATGCACTCGAATACCCTGCATTGGCGATGGTGAAGGCATCGGAATGCGTAATTACTCCAGCGCTGCTTTCCTTGCCATTGCCAACGATGACGAGCGGATCGTCCTGATGGCCGGCTGTGTGCGCAATCGAGTCGTTGGCCGTGGCACCGGCCGGAAAATTAT
>DASYAJ010000643.1:0-9186 GCA_036501405.1 Kapaibacterium sp. (SeqCode) | reverse complement strand
AAAAATAATTCCACCGAAGAGCAATCCAGCAATGGATGCGAGCGATCCGGCGCTATTGCCAATGCCCTGGATATATCCTTGATGCTCCTCACCGGCGCGGTCCGATAGAATCGATAGGAAGGAGGGCCACATTAGTCCATTGCCAAGCGCGTAAAGGACGGCAGCGGCATACGCGAAGACAGGGCTTGGAACAAGCAGCGAGAGATAGCTGAGGACGACGATAAATGTTCCCCATTTCGTCAGCGATTCGGCACTCGTTCGCTTGTTGAACCAGGTAAGGATTGGGCCTTCGGTAATAACAATGACAATGGAAAGCACGGAGAAGAAAATTCCCGTTTCCGCTACGGACCAATGAAGGGATTCTGTCGCATAGAGCGGCATTCCAGCCACGAAAAGACTGAAGGCAAGAAAAAAAATGAAATAAATCGCAAGTAATAAAGGAATAGCTTCGAGATGAAGCGCTTGCCGAAAATTCAGACGGGATTTTTTCTCTGCATCCTTGTTTTTCTTCCGCGATTCTGGTAGCGCGAACATCACAAGAAGAAGCGCGAAAAGAGAAGTTCCAAGCGCCGTCTCGATGGGAAGATCGAGACCGAAGGAGGTGGCTGCCAGCACGCCCGCTAATGCCGGACCAAGAATAAATCCCAGATTCGATGCGACGCCCATCTTGCCAAAATCGGCTTTTCGTTCTTGCGGTGTTGTAATATCGGCGACATAGGCATTCGCAACAGAGACGTCGCCCGCCGTTAACCCATCGACGCTCCTGGCGATGAAGATACAGATCATCGGCAACGTGAAGGAGATGGCGCCGGTCATTGACATGGTGATCGTTCCAACCTGCGAGATCGGCATGTGTAACGCGACGAGAAACAATGCCCAGGCGATCGCCGAACCGAGCACCGAAATGAAAAGAATTTTTTTGCGGCCAAACCGGTCCGAAAGTTTCCCAAGCACCGGCGCGCCGATGAATTGACACGCGGAATAGCTTGCACCGAGCGCGCCATAAAGGAAATTGCTGCCATGAAATTGCTGTACGATGTAGACGAGCGATGGCAGTACGATCCCATAACCCAGCATCGAAATGAAGCTGACAGCGAGAAGCGGAAAGAGCGAGATTTTGCGAGCGGAAGGCATGATACGAAAATACGAAAACATTTTCAAGCGCAGCCTCAGACGTTTTTTGGCTTGTTGATGTTCTATACTTCGATGAGAATCTCCCACATCGGCATTGCCGTACGAAATTTGGATAGTGCCGAGGAGCTTTTTGCGAAACTCCTTGGCACGTCGAACGTCCATCATGAGGAAGTGACCGATCAGAAAGTCCGGATTGCATCGTTCGATGTGGGCGATGCGCGAATCGAATTGACGGAACCGACCGCTGAAGATTCCCCGATCTCAAAATTTCTCGAAAAGCGCGGGGAAGGCATTCATCATGTCGCGTTCGAAGTAGAAAACGTCTCGGAAGAACTGGTGCGAGTGAAGCAGGATGGCTTTCAGCTCCTCGATGAAAAGCCGCGATTGGGTTCCCACAATATGCTCATCGCATTTCTTCATCCCAAATCGACGAATGGCGTGCTCGTCGAATTCTGTCAGCAGCTTCCGACAAAGGAGGGTGCATAATGGAGGAGAATTCGGTTCCCTTCGACGATCTTCATTCTCCATTCGATCCGAACAAGTTCGATAAGATTCCTTTCCACGACGATGAGCTCGAACAGGAAGAAGATGCGATCGATATCGCAACCGATGGCGCGCATGTCCATCTTTCGATTACAGCAGACGATCTAACGCTTGAAGAAAAGCTGGAATCGCTGCCGAAAGAGCCGGGAGTGTACCAATTCAAGAATGGCGCTGGGCGTGTGATCTATGTCGGCAAGGCGAAGGTGCTTCGGAACCGCGTGCGGTCCTATTTTCAGAATTTTCGTCGCGGCGTTGGCGATGGAAAGTTCCGTGCGCTCGTCTCGAAAATCGCAGATGTGGAACTCATTCTGACCGATAGCGATGTCGAGGCGCTGATCCTCGAAAACACGCTCATCAAAAAGCTGAAGCCACGCTATAATGTCAATCTGAAGGACGATAAAAGTTACCCTTACGTTGTGATCACAAATGAGCCATATCCACGCGTTTTCGCTACCAGAAAAAAAATCCGCGATGGCTCGAAATATTTTGGCCCCTATACCGAAGCGGGCTATCTACGATATCTTCTCAAGACACTCCGCGATATTTTCCCCATTCGGACCTGCGATTATTATATCGATGAGAACCTTATCCTTCGTGGGAAGGTAAAAGTTTGCCTCGAATATCATATCAAAAAGTGCGAAGGACCCTGCGAAGGATTAGTGACGCAGGAACATTATCGCGCCATGATCGAAAAAATTCGGAAGCTGCTGTCTGGCCGCACACGTGATGTCGAGAGGGAGCTGAAAGCCGATATCCAACGCCTTTCCGAAGAAATGCGCTTCGAGGAAGCCGCGAAGGTACGCGATCAGCTTGCCATACTTTCCGAATATGCAAGCAAGCAGAAAGTCGTAACCGATGAAGAAATCGATCGCGATATCTTCGCGCTCGCGCATGAAGATGACGATGCCTGCGGCATCGTTTTCAAAGTGCGCGATGGAAAATTAATTGGCAAACAACATTTCTTCTTCACGAATATCGAAGGCAAAAACGACGCGGAGATTCTTTCGGCGCTGATGGAGCAATACTATTCCTCTGCCGATTACATTCCCGAAGAGATTTTGCTTCCCACCGAACTGGAAGATGAGGACACGCTTCAGTCCTGGCTGGCGCGTCGGGCAAGAGAATTATCGTCCGAGGATTTTCAAGCAATGAAACCGCCGAAAATCGTACAGCCGAAGATCGGAGAAAAAGCGAAGCTGATGGAAATGGTCCGCTCGAACGCGAAATTTTTGCTGGGCGAGATCAAGCTCCAAAAAATGAAAGAGGCGGACCACATTCCACACGTGCTCAAAGCAATCGAACGCGATCTGCATCTCCCAAAGCCGCCGCGTCGCATCGAGTGCTTCGATAATTCCCATTTGCAGGGAACGGAATATGTCAGCTCGATGGTCGTTTTCGTCGATGGGAAACCGAAAAAATCGGACTACCGCAAGTATAAGATTCGTTCCGTTGAAGGGAATGACGATTTTGCTGCAATGCGCGAAGTTGTGATGCGCCGCTACTCTCGCGTGCTGACGGAAAAATCGGAACTGCCAGATCTAATTCTCATCGATGGCGGCAAAGGCCAGCTTTCGAGTGCCTTCGAAGTGATGCAGCAGTTAGAACTCACCAGCATTCCGATGTTCGGTATCGCAAAACGGCTGGAGGAACTCTATTCCGTTTTATCGCTCGATCCGTTAATCTTGCCGCGAAGTTCCAGCAGCTTGCGCTTATTACAGCATGTTCGCGACGAGGCGCATCGCTTCGCGATTACGTTCCACCGCCAGCTCCGCGAAAAACGGACGATCCAAACCGAGCTGACGGAAATTCCTGGCGTCGGTAAAAAAACCGCGATCAAGCTATTGGAACGATTCGGATCCGTCGAAGGAGTCAAGGCCGCAAGCGAACCGGAACTTGTTTCCACGATCGGTCTGAAAGCGATGAAGGTGGTAATTAATCATTTTAAGGATCAATCACTTGCGAAATCGACCGGAACGGAAGAGAACAATGTACCCGAAACGGAAACAGTCGTGGAGGAGATCGAATGAGTTTCGATCTTTCGAACACTGGAACGGTTCTCGGCATCGAATCTTCGTGCGATGAAACCAGCGCGGCGATTTTGCAAAATGGAGAGTTGGCATCTGTTGTCGTCTCCTCGCAATTTTTTCACGATAAATTCGGAGGCGTGGTTCCCGAACTTGCCTCCCGCGCTCACGTTCGGAGTATGGTGCCTATCGTTCGCGAAACGCTCAATCGAGCTAATCTTAACATTCGGAATATCGATGCCATCGCCGTGACCTACGCACCCGGACTGATGGGATCGCTTCTCGTTGGGCTTAATTTTGCAAAGGGGCTTTCGCTTGGGCTTCGCGTTCCGCTCATCGGCGTGCATCATATCGAAGCGCATATTTTTAGCGCATTATTAGAAGTGGAAAAACCCTCGCTGCCTTTCGTCGCCCTCGTTGTTTCTGGTGGGCATACTTTACTCATTCTCGTAAAAGATATTGGTTCCTACTTTTTCCTCGGCGAAACGCTGGACGATGCTGCCGGCGAAGCCTTCGATAAGGTGGGGAAAATGCTGGGACTCGATTATCCTGCTGGACCGGAGATCGACAAACTGGCAAAAAATGGGAATCCTCAGTTCGCATCGTTCCCACGCGCAATGATAAACGAGAGGAATTTCGATTTCAGTTTTAGTGGAATTAAAACATCCGTCTTATATTGGTTAAAGAAAAATCCCGGTCCCCGCCTTGAAAAGGAAGGGGAGATTCTACTGGACATTGCTGCTTCCTTTCAACGCGCAGTTGTGGATGTATTGGTTACAAAGACAATTCGGGCAGCAATGCAGCATGGAGTACAAGATATTGTTTGCGTCGGCGGCGTCAGTGCCAATTCCGAACTGCGGGAACGGTTCCGAACAGAATGTGAAACGCGAGAGATGCGCTTTTTCGTACCTCGTCCGCTTTTTTCCACCGATAACGCTGCGATGATCGCCATGCTCGGCGCTCTAAAGCTTGCGCGCGGCATCCAGCACGATCTTTCCCTTACTGCAAAGCCGCGAGTGCCATTAGTCGAACGCTTGGGGGTCATCGTATGAGGCTTTCGAGCACATTGGGGCACGTCATCGAGATTTTTTCGATTTTTCAGAAGAATCCGGCGATTCCCGCGGATGCCATTCTGCGCCGTTTCCTCATGGAACGAAAATATCTCGGCGCGCGGGACCGTCGCACTATTGCCGATATTTATTTCTCGACCATCAAGCATTGGCGACGGATCAAAGAACGGATTCTTGCTTCGTTCCCAGATGAAGAAATTACTCCGGCTCGCATGGTCGCCGGACTGATGTTCCTTCGCGGCAGCGAACAGCCAATTATCCAGCAATCGCTTCGGGAACTGGGCGTAGAACTCGATTCCCAAGCCATAGCCACATTTTGCGATGCCGATGCCGAACGCAGCCGTCTCGAAAAACTTTCTTACATCGAACGTCTTGCGATTCTCCATTCTTTTCCAAGCTGGCTGGCCCTTCGACTGGGAACGGAATATGGAATGGATGCTATCGAGCCGATTTTTGCTTCCCAGAATGAAGAAGCTCCGACATCCATCCGAGCTAACACGCTGCTCACCACGCGAGAGGCCCTTGCCGATGAATTGCGCCATCATGGCTGCGAAACCGTTCCATCCGACATTGCAACGAATGGACTTCGGCTCGCCAAGCGATATAATGTCTTCTCTTATGCGGCGTTCAAACGTGGCGAGTTCGAAATTCAGGATGAAGCAAGCCAGCTTGTCGCGCCCTTCGCAACTATTCGTTCCACTTCGATCAAGTTGCTCGATGCCTGCGCCGGCGCCGGGGGAAAAACGCTCCACTTCGCCGCACTGATGAAAAATCGCGGCGAAATTTTTTCCACCGATGTCGATCCCCGAAAGCTCGATGCATTGGAGGAACGCGCCCGCCGAAGCACCGCGCAGAACATCCGCATTGTCAAACCGGAACGAAAACCGAGAATGCTCGGCGAGGACAAGACCGCCTGGTTCGACATCGTCCTGCTCGATGTTCCGTGTACAGGATCGGGAACCCTTCGTAGAAATCCTGGAATTAAATGGCTCCTCACCGAACAGATGCTCTCGGAACTTCTCGAAAAACAGCGAATTATCCTCGAAGAAAATATCCGCTTCGTCAAACCCGGCGGAACTCTTCTCTACGCCACCTGCTCCCTGCTCAAGGAAGAAGGCGAGGCGCAGATGGCCCACTTCACGGAGCTTCATCCCGAATATTCGATTGAAGAAATGCTCCGAACCCGACCCGATATGGACGGCTGCGACGGATTTTTCGCTGCCCGACTCAAAAAACACCGAAATTAAATTACCTGTCCAAACAAATTTTATAGTGCGTGTTGGATGAGAATTCATTTTCAACCTTCTTACAGAAAGAAGAGTTGTCTTAAAGACAAAAAATGAACATAAATTATACAAAATAATCAAACGAACGCAAGAATGCGCTAAATATATGTGAATGTTTCATTCGAACGCATTTTATGAATGTAAATTCATAATTGCTTTTCAAAAAATCTCCGACCACGTACTAATCGCGTAACGGATCGTCTTCCCAATCCGCTAATTTTGCATCCGTTAATTCAAATCGGTAGTAGAGCGAAAAACAATTCGCTTTGTCGCCGATGCGAGAAAGATTCTAATTCGGAATTTTTCCCGAACGGAGTATGCCGAAAATCCGATTAAGAGTAGGCAACATTAAGCCTTTTTTAGGATTATGGCAGCAATTACGAATATCAATCGAAATAAAAATCAAGACGTTAATAGTGGTGATGGTTTCAATTTTGACGGTTGGGAACTCCAACTTAGTCCTGGAGAATATCAACTTGCTGCAACCTCTTTTGCCCCTGGTTGGGAGCAGGAGGTAATTGTTTGGAATGAAAATATTTGGCAACCGCGAGCGGTAGATGTTTCAAGCATAAATATCGGTGGTTTTAAACCTAATCCGGGCAAGTTCACAGTTCCTGCGATTCCTAATCAGCCGCAAGCTAAATACTTTTTGGCTTTGCAGTATAAAGATATGAGCTGGCATTCAGCCGAGAGCGGTTCTAATACGGGCGACGGCGATTCGGTTGGGTTTGATTTTCATATAGGTAACGAAGGCACAAATATAACTCTTTCAGCTATCTAAACAATATTGATCACCGTTACATCGGCTCATAACCAGACGGTGAATCAGGCTGTTGCCATTGGCTGCGGCGGCGGCTTCGATTCGAGCGGAGCGTATGCAGGGAATTGTTCCATCGGATTGCCCTGCGTGGGGTACTGGCGTGGCGGGGGAGGAGGTGGTGAATCTTATCTTGGACTTTATGATGACACAAGTTCCACAACGGATTCGTCAATCTTTTTTCCGGGCGGAGACGGTGTAGATTCGAAATTAGGAATAGTGATGGCAACGTCACTTTTCCCCAATCCCACGACCGGCAGCTTCACAATCGACGCTTCGAACATTGGGAATCATATTTCAGCCTCACTTTATGACGAACGCGGAGCCTACGTTCTTGATGCAACGCCATTCGTGGCGCGCGAGAGGGGTAACCTTCAATTCATGTTACACGGCCTCACGAGCGGAAGTTACATGCTCACGCTCGATGACGGCACAAAACGCTATTCCTACAAACTTTCCATTCACTTATAATTTTTCCATCCATACTTACCACAACAATGAAAAAACATCTTTCGAAATCCGTTCTTATTCTGCTGGCCCTTGGCATTGCAGCATGTCAGCAGGACCCTCAATCAGCCAACGGGCCGAAAACCGTGCTGCCCCTTAAAAGTAGCCCGCCACCGGCAAACCCAGCGATAACTTATGTCGCTGACATAATAAGCAAGGGCTATATGTACGCAACTATCGGCGTTATGGACACGACCGCTGCGAATGCCACAAATATAGTCACGGCATCCTTTAACACGAATACTGGAACCTTCAGCAGCCCAAGCTGGAATTACAACGCCGCTTCTATCGCTTATGGGAGCTACGAGACTTCTTCACAGGCGATCAATGCCGTGGATGTTAGTGTAAATTCCAAGGGCGTTCCGGTAGGAAGCAATCAGCGGACAATTTATTCACTCTCCGCCAGCGATTCCATCCGAATTCAAAGCGGCCCGGCCTGGTGCGCGACCTCTGCCACAGGGAAGATGGCTTTTACAAGAATCTATACCGATAAAGCGCACTTCGGCAAGACGGACCTCTGCATAATTTCCCAATCGGGAGGAACGCCGACCGTACTCGATGTGGATACCGGAACCGAAATGCAGAATGGACATCCGATCCTGAAAGTCCACTATCTCAGCGCTACCTGGTGTCCAGACGATTCGAAGATCGCTGTCGTGCGGAGCGATACAAATGGAGTTCCTAACGGAACGACGATTGCCAGCACGATTCTCATCGTCAACGCATCAACTGGCGAACGGCTCGATTCGATTCAGAGCACGATGGTCATCAATCGCATAGAATGGTCACGCACTGGCGCGAACGAGCTTGCATTCACCGCGAGCAGTGGCGGCGCATATCAACTCTATTATGTAGTGCCGACAACAGGAGCGACAATTTCGACGAACAATGTCGGCATCGGTAATGGACCGACATGGTCGCCAAACAATAGCTCTATTCTCGGTTCGGAAACGGGCGTGGGCCTCATCAAGCTTATTCCATTCACCACCACCCAATCGACGGTTTCATCCAACGGCGGCGGAGCGTGGTTGAACTGGAAGCGGTAAAAATGTCGTATTTTTGTAGCTCCAGCTTGCTTCATGGAAGTGAGCTGGAGATATAATCCCTGTTTCTCTAACTAACTAATTCATTGAATCAAAATGAGCAATCAAGTAATTGTTGGAAATGCTTCGCATTTACCATGGTCGATTTCAACGTCGGCGCAAGAGTCGGATTTACCTGGAATAAATCATCCATTCGGGACATTTCATATTTTCGACATCGGCAGCGCGGTATTCGAGAGTATCATTATCGATGGAGGTGCACCGCTTACTTATGGCCATGAAAAGGCACATGTCCCTCCCTATATTTTGTGGTCTCAAAATGCTAATACAACGGTAATTATTCTTATGGATGCAGACCCGGGAATCGGTAAACATACACTCGTGATAAAAACGAAGAAGCAATAAATACTATTCATTCAACCATGAGAGATGTTCCACTTGAAGATGCAGCTGAGAGGCTATATCGTCTTGGCACGAATGACTTCAGCCTTGAAGATATTCGGCACCTCCGGGATATAACTCAGAAAAATGGCACTCTGCAAGAGCAGTGCTTCGCCCGCTTCCTTCTTGCCGATAAGCTTGCCATTACCAATGAATACAAACTTTGTGAAATCGAACTCTGGTCTGCTCTTCAATTAATTCCTCAAGCAGAATTGGAACGGTTCGAGCCCCTTGTGCTCGGCCAGCTTGGTTACTGCCTAAAATCGCAGGGAAATATTGCAGAGGCACTCAGGAAGCTGAATATTGCGAAAGCACTTAATG
>DASYAJ010000642.1:0-4243 GCA_036501405.1 Kapaibacterium sp. (SeqCode) | reverse complement strand
CCCCGGCGCGGTGGGTGGCTTCGATCTCTATCGCGCATACATCCAGCCGCCGCCGCCGAAGCAAATGTACGTCACGCTTACCGGCCGCATCCTCGATGCCGAAACGAATCAGCCGATTACATCGACACCCGAAATTGCGATTACCTATTCGAACAATGGCCAAACGCTGACCAACGATGCCACCGGGGCCGCCTACAGTGTGAAAGTTCCGACCGGCAGTATGGTCCATATCAGTGCGGGCGCAGAAAATTACGTGGGGAACGCGCTCGAAATTCAAGCGCCCGCGACCGACGCCACGCCGAGCGTTACGCAGGACATTTCTCTTGCGCCATCGCACGCTCGTATTTATGGGCATGTGATTAATTCCTATAAAAACACGCCGATTAAAGCGACGGTCGTGCTCGAGCAACTTGCCGGTGGCGTTCCGCCTGTCTCGGTCGAATCCGATCCACAGACCGGAGCGTATTCGTTTAATGTCAATCCGCTGATTTCGTATCGGATTTCGACGAAAGTTCCAGACTTTCAGCCCTATGAAGATAAGATCGATGTACCGGCCGCCCGCGAGAAGCTCATTTCCATTCAGAAGGAAATTCGGCTCACGCCCGAAGCGGTGCAGGGTTTCATGGTCTTTTTCGATGTCAACAAATTCAATCTGAAGCCGGAGGAACTTGCGAAGTTTCCTGACTTCATTCGCTCGGTCAAGGAAAATCCGCAAGTGCGCTTCGAAATCAATGGTCATACCGATTCGACCGGCTCCGAAGGTTTGAACCAGGTGCTCTCGGAGAACCGCGCAAAAGCCGTGAGCGATTATCTCTTGAATCAGGGAATCCCACGCGAGCAGATCGCTGTCGTGCAGGGCTTCGGTAAATCGCAGCCGCTCGACCCGAATAACCTCGCAAGGAACCGCCGCGTGGAAGTGCAAATTGTTGGTAGAAAGGACTGATGAGGGAGAAAATGAAGAAAATACCAATGACTATTCGTTTTATTCCCATCTTTGTGGCGCTGCTTGCTTCGGTCCCTGTTAAAGCGCAGATTATCAGCCATGGCGATCTTTTCGGTCCGGGCGCGCCGCCGCCCGTGGTCGGTATCGAAGTCGGTTTTGGGCAACATGCCGAGTCCGGAACGCTCCACTGTGAATGCGGCTCGCTCTTTACGGGTGGCACCGGAAGCGGGTTCCTTGGATCGCTCTTTTTCGAACTGCCGCTCGATTATAACTGGGCGGTCGGCGTCAAAGGCGGAATCGACTTCAAGAACTTTTCCACGCTTACGGCGCAGTCGCCGGTTATCGCCGCAGTGGAGGTGAATCAAGGGACGCTCGATACTGCTTTTTCCGAGCAGGAATATGTCTATCAAAAAGCGAATGTCAAGACCACCTATTTCAATTTTACGCCTTACGTGCAATACCAGTTCTATCGGATGGGGCCTTTTGTGCAGGGCGGACTCGCTTTCGGGTTCCTTTCAACTGGGACCATCTCGCAAGATCGCGAACTTCCGCCCGGAACGACTGCCCTGGTCAACGGCACGGCCTTTCCCATAACATTTACCAATGGGACCGACGAAGAAACGATCTCTGTGAGCAGCGATGCAAATTCGCTGCGCATTGGGCTTGTGCTATCGGCGGGATACAACATCCAGATTTCGGAACGCTCGATTTTTTCTCCACTCATCACCTACGATTTACCACTTACCGTTTCGGGCAATGGGCTTGGATCGGCTTGGAAGGTCGGTTCGCTTTACGCCTCGGCTCTCATCAAATTCCAGCTATAATGTTCGAGTATTTTCGGGCTGTAATGGAAGATTGTGCCGTGCTTTCCTCAAGAATGGAACAAAACGCTCACTTTCGGGTTCTTGCGAAGTTCTGAGCCGCTCACACCGGCTCCCCTCCGAACGCCACGATGACCAAATCCTGATTTTTTACCGCTTCTCCTGTTTCCGATGATGCTCCTCACTCCAATTTTTCGCCGCATGTCGCGGGCTGTAATACTCGCGACATTCCTGCTCGCTTTTGTTGCGGGCCTTAGCCGCGCGCAAGTCGTCACAAAAAACGCATTCGTCGAAGCGGATGTCGATAACGGAAGCGGCATTGTAACGATCTTCAATTCGACCGTAGGTGGGCAAAATAGCAGCTATTCCTTCCCAGAAAAATCCTTCTTGACTGTCTTTGTCAACGGTCAAAATTTTTATACGAATAATCCGAACCTTCAGACGAACCCGCCGTTTCCCCAGCCACAAGCTCCGGCAGGGTTGCTTTCGGGAGCGAGAGTCTCGCTTATTGCAGATACGGTCCGCGCTATATGGCAGCCGCAAGGATCGGCTTATCAGATTATTCAGGATGTTTATCCGGTTTCATTCGACGTTGCGGGACAACAGTCGGGACAAATCGTTTTTCGGTTCAGCATCCATAATAATCAGAATAGCGCACTCGCTGTGCAGGCGCAGTACTTATTGGATGGTGATCTTAGCGAGCCGGGAAATGCGAATGATGACGCTCCGGTAACGACGCGCTATGGATATATGCAATCGCAATGGACCAGTTTTAGTAATGGCAACGTGCCACCCTATTTCATCGCGACGATAAACCCGACAAGTAGTGGTTCTTTTCCGGGTGATCTAATTGCGGAAGGATATTGTAACGATAGTTTTCCGCCATCCCCGATGGGATTAACGCCGCCTTCTTTATTTGCTTATGTCGATTGGCGTGAGGTCGTGACGAATTGGACATGGGGTTTTCCAAGTAATCCTTCCCAATATCCTCAAATCGGCGATGAAGCGTTGCTCTTTCAGTGGCCTAATGGCGAGGCCGATAGCGGGCAGACGAGTGTTATTGGAAAGTTTTCCTACGGCTCCGCGATGTGCCAGAACATCTGTCAAACGGGCGGCGGCGTTCGAGCGATGTTAGTCCATCCAGGTCATGCTATCTGGAATGGAACGGATTATGTTCCGAATCATATCCCTGTCGAAGCATTGGTCTGGAATGGAAGTACCAGTAATACAGCTCTAAATGTAACCGGAACGCAAACTGTTTCGAATGAGCAGACGAACGTTCAGAACGGCCCACTCGAAATCGTTTCTCCTGGGCCGAAAGGCTACACCCAAAGCCATCTAACAACGCCGGTAACCATTGCACCAGGTGCCGCTTCTTCCATAGAATGGGAAGACACGATCCTTAAGGATGCGCCAAATGGCCTTATTAATTGCTCTACAGATTCGACTTACGATATTTGCTTTTCTGTTCTCGCTTCCGGCGTGGGCGCTGTTTCATGTCTCAGCGGTACTTATTGCTGTCCTTTTGTTATCGATTGCGAGCAGCGGGATCTTTTAGCGCCGCGATTCTCGGCGTGGAAAGGAAAAAATCCTAATCACTGCGGCAATTTTATGACGTATGTCGATACGGTCTACGACAGCCGTGCGACCGATCAGGGAATCGATACGATTATACCGATTATTACGGAGAATGGCATTGTCGATATGAACGCCGATACCGTGACGATCTCCAAATTCTCTCCGTGCGATAATGTCGATAGTGTCATCGTGACCGTGACGCAGCGCGACACGCTGCACTCATCGTGCATTGACTTTACCTACATCGATTGTGCACAAAACTCGAGCACGAATAGCATTTGCTTTTCGGCTTGTCCACCGCCTGTTATTCGCGATACGCTTTCGCCGCGGATTCGGCTCCTGAAGGAGTACACCTGGAATAATCCGTCCTCCGATTCGAGCTGCTCGTTCCGGTGTTCGGAGTGGGTAGTGACCGATTCCGTCAATCAGACGGGGACCGGCGGCTTGCAGCGCGATGGCGGATTGAAATCGATCGTTGCCGATACTGCGGGCAACATGTCCTTTTCATTGGTTCGTCCGGTAACTCTTGGCATGAAAGAAGACACGTTCTCCGTCTGTGTGATCGATACGATGCAAAATGGAATTATTATTGTCGAAGCTGAGGATTCGACAGGTTCGAATTTGCCGACCTGGGACACGATTCAATTTTGCACCGTACCCGATACCAGCGCGCCGATTCTTCAAGGAACCACTTCGTTCGATCAAGGCACCGATTCCTGGCCGATCACGGTGCGCGATACGCAGGCCTGGGATCGCGGTGTCGATCACGTTTTGCTGACCGCCGTTACAGATTGCTACCCAGTGCTGAACCCGCAGATTACGATCGATACGCTCGATAGTGCAACGTATCTCATCCAGCCTATCACGCATTGCCCCGGCGCAATCGACTTCACAGTGCAAG
>DASYAJ010000641.1:0-3179 GCA_036501405.1 Kapaibacterium sp. (SeqCode) | reverse complement strand
GAAAACCCGAATGCGATGAAACAGCATCGCGCCCTGATGATCGCCGCATTCAGCACGTCGATTATTTTTCTGGCCTCCTATCTCTATTATCATTTCCATGCGGGAATTATTCATTTCGGCGGTTCCGGTTTTGCCCGGCCTTTCTATTTCACCTTGCTGACGACCCATACCATCCTTGCCGCCGCTGTTCCTGTGCTCGCGACCATCACGCTGATTCGCGGGCTCCGCGCCCGTTACCGAAAGCATCGCTCCATTGCCCGATGGGCCTATCCCGTTTGGATGTATGTCAGTGTGACAGGCGTTATCATTTATTTCATGCTGTACCAATTGTTTCCGCACAGCTAAAACGTCTTTGGGCCTTAAGCGGCGTAATATCAGTGCAAATACGACGAACCTGATGACGACAGAAAACTCCAGCAACCTTGTTTTGAATTAAGTTCCAAATTGGGGAACGTAAGTGTGCCTTGGTCTTTCGTAATTGCTTGGTTTGTCCGTTTTACATGAAGCGCAAAATCGTTGGCGGCGCGGGGTAACGTGGCAAGGTTCCACGCCAGCAGCACAAGCAGCGTGGCCCGCAAGATCGAGACGGCAGGCTTAGAAAGCCTCGGATCGAACTCGGCATCGTCATGGAACGAAAAATGGGTTTCCAGCCGCTCCGCTTCCGTTACTTCGTGCCGTTGCTCCACTTTTAAAATCGAAAGCCCGGTGCGACGCAGGCCGGCATAAAGCAAGACGAGAAGGAAAAAGAGAAGTAGTCCCATTGTAACGCCGGTTCCCATTGGGGAATCGGCGCTCGAAAACAGTGCAATATCAAGCGTTCCCAAAACACCAAGGATAAGCGCAGCCCACAGGAGCATCGCTTTCGGATGTATCGACCGGAACAATTCCCGTCGCGCAAGAATGCGGATCGAGAGAATTCCCGCAAGTGTATAAATGGGAATCAGGAAATGCGCCAGTCGCGCGGACGCTCCGAATCCATCGGCGTCGCCAATCAGCAGCGTGTGAAGATAAGGATAGGCGATCAGCACAAAAACGCTGAGCGAAAAAAGCGGATCGGCTGCATCGCCTTCGGTTATTCTGCGACGGAATCTTGAAGCGACAGCCAAAACAATGGCCAAAGTCCAGACCGGATTTGATGAAAGATAGACGTCCCGCAACGTGGCAAGAATTCCCACAAACGCATGAAGCACGCTCATGGTAATGGCCGCGCCATTGCCGTGCCAGATCGCGCGAATGATCGAGTCGTGTCCGATTGCACTGCGAAATGTCGATGGAACGAAAGCGCCGCTGACAGTATAATTCGTAATAGCCACCGGCCCAAGCACGAGAACGAAACCCACAACAAGCATGAACGCGTGCCAGAACTTATACTGATCGTCTTCCACAAATTGCCATGTCGCGATGATGGCGAAGATAAGGGCAATCTCTGGCCGCGTCAATGTTCCCAGCGCGAGGATCGCTCCGGCGACGAAAAAATGGAGCCACTCCGGTACTTTCCCCGGATGACTGAAATGCCACCAAAGCGCACCGACGATCAGCGCCGTCGAAAGCGTCGATTCGAGACCCGAAAGTTCTGCCCACGCAAGTGCAGATGACGTAACCATGAAAATTCCCGCGATCAGTGACGTTCCATAATCGAGTTCCAGCGCGCGCAGCAGACGGAAGGAATAATAACCAGTCAGGAAGAGAAAGATGGTTCCGAGCAGTTTTCCCGCGACGATGGGATCGCGGAATAAATTCACCGCGAGCGAAAGCACGACAATCCAGAATGGGGAAGTGGGTGCCGGAGATGATTCACCCGATGCATATTCGAAAGCGAGATGATGAAAAAAGTTCTTCGCATACGCCACGCGCACCCAGGATTCTATCAGAGGGAACCCAAGATGTCCTGCGATCGCAAGCTCATGTGCCAGAAAAAAGATTGCCACCGCTGCTGAAAGCAGGACGTAAAGCGTCGAAGGCGCAAGGCGCCGCCACCACGGTTCATCCGGCCAGGGTGCGGAGCCGAGAATCGAAATCGGACCTTCCATTCCGAGATGCGGCATCATCGCCGCTTCGGTCGCCAACATGGGCGGATCGAGCACGGCTGCATTTGTGCATGTGTGGGTGGTCTCCGGCATCGCCAGCATAACGGATCGTTGACGCGTGTTGTTCGCGAACGACGGATCACATTACTATTATTCCTTCAATCAACCACGCGGACTCAACATGCGAACACACCGAGATTCCCCAAATTTACGCTTCAGGAGTCGAGCGGGGCAAGGTTTCGGGTACAGCGGGTTGCGGAGCTGCCATTGGCTGAGGGACTGCGGTCAGGGCGGGCGGGATTTTCAGTTCCGCATGGAGCGGCTCGGCGATCGATTTAAGTTGACTTTCGAAGCCTTGTTTCGCTCCGGTAATCGCTTCGAGCGGTTCTTTCATCGCAGTCTTGACTTGGTTCTCGATGCCCGCTTTAGCATCGTTAAATTTACGAATGCCTTTTCCAAGGCTCTGGGCAAGCTCCGGTATCTTCTTCGGACCGAAGAAAATAAGAATGACGATCAAAATAAGGAGGATTTCTCCTCCACCAACATTTTCAAACACGGAAAGTCCTCAGTATTAAAGTGCTGAGCGCGAAGTAAAATCCATTCTGCGTGCTAAGCGCCAGCAGTTAGCACACAGAACTCGCTTATGCTTTTGGCGCTTCGGGTGTCTTGACGGCGTTGGGGTCGTCCCCACCCTGCGTCGCGCGCTTGAATTCGTTCAGGCCTTTGCCGAGGCCGTGCATCAGTTCCGGAATCTTTTTGCCCCCAAAAAGGAGCAACAGTACCGCTACGATAATTAAGAGCTTCAACGGACTAAGATCTTCTAACATGCGAATATGCGAATGTGCTGAGTGACTAAAAATATTCTAAGCCCTAAGCACTCAGCACTTAGTGACTACGAACTCTTTTATACCTTCGGCGCTTCGGGAGCCTTGACCGCATTGGGATCGTCGCCCTGCGTTGCGCGCTTGAATTCATTGATACCTTTGCCGAGACCGTGCATCAGCTCAGGAATCTTTTTGCCGCCGAACAGCACCATGATGATAAACACGATGATCAGTAGTTCGAACGGGCCGATATTACGAAACATGAGGTTCTCCAACGTAAAAAATGACGACTCCCTTTTCTGCTTTCCGCCCATTTATAAAGGCATAG
>DASYAJ010000640.1:0-5288 GCA_036501405.1 Kapaibacterium sp. (SeqCode) | reverse complement strand
GATGGGTTTGGAACCGAAATACGAATTAAGAAATTCCGATCTTTCACAAGTGGCTCAACCATGCTTTTATCTCCCAAGAAAATACTCCTTAAACTCCACCAATTCTTTCTGTTCCTTGGCGACATAATGCGCGAATAATTTATCGCCCACCTGCGATTGAAGCACGGAAATTCCAACATCGATAAGACGAATTCTTCTCTCGGTGAGGAAGACATTATCGTATGGTAAGCCTTGTTCGGTCGGTGGGCGCTTGATCTCGTGATGGACAAAACCGGCAGCGTGGAGAACTTTTACTTCATCCAAAAAGACCTCGAAAAACAATTCCCTTTTTTCCACCTCGTAGCTGCGGTAATCGAGTGGATAGAGCCGCTCCATGACAATCATTTCGGACGAAGCATCTGCGAAATAATCGAGCCGTACGAATTTTACGACAAGATCGTTTATTCGATTGGCAAATTTCATTTTCTCTGCCTCCGAGCCAATATCCGACCTGGTATCGCTGGCAAACAGCTTTCCGCACTCCGATTCCGAGAGCGCAATCACCGTATTATTGTTTCCCGAAGAGAGTTTTTTGGGATGGTACTTCTTCATGGGAGTAGGAACATTCTTTTCCTACAAATGGCTCAATCTTCCGCCATCGACTCGCACGGCGGCGCCCTGGATAAAGCTGGCAGCGGGTGAAGCGAGGAACGCAATCGCGGAAGCGATCTCTTCCGGTTTGCCGACGTCCGATTGGTTAATCACTTCGAGTCCGTTCTTAATATTCGGATTATTCCAGAGCATCGGCGTATCGACCGCACCCGGTAGCACACAATTGGCTCGAATGCCTTTCGGCTTTCCTTCAATCGACGCCGAATGCGTTAACGAAACGAGCGCCGCTTTTGCAGCGGCATACGCCGCCACATTCGGCGTCGTCTCCACAGCATGAACGCTCGATACATTCACAATCGCGCTGCCCGGTTTCATCACGCCGAATGCCTCTTTGATGAAAAAAAAAGCTCCAAGCAGATCGACATTCAGCACTTTGTCCCAATCTTCCATCGTATGCTGATCGAGCGGTTTGAAAACCATCATGCCAGCATTGTTAACGACAATATCGAGCGCGCCAAATTTCTTTACGGTCTGCCGAACGCTTGCAGTGACGTCTGTTTCGCTCGACACATCACACAGACTCACGAATAACTTCGCGCCGGACATTTCAGATTCGATTTTTTTCTTCGCATCGTTGGCCGCTTTTTCGTTTCTATCGACAATCACGACGTTTGCTCCCAGCGATGCAAACTCACGAGCAGTCGCGAAGCCGATTCCACTTGCCGCACCGGTCACGAGGACAGTCTTTCCAGTAAATTCCTGTTCGTTCATGTGCTAGTTTGGCTTTGTTGATGGAGACCCGTGTGGTAACCCGCTGTTTCAAGCTCTGGAACCGTTCCATCTTCGATTGTCGGAGTATTCTTCAATGACATTATCGGAACCTGAAGGCATTCGCTCTGTGTCGGCAGAACTTTTCTCCAGGTTTCGATCAATTTTTTATAGGCGCGACCGACTTTTCGAGAATTGCGATCCAGATCATATAGGCCCAGCGGATTGACCGTCCCTTTATTTTCACGTAGCGCGATATCCCAATCGACTTGATCGATCAACGAATACCAGGTGAAGCCAACTATCGGAACTCCATTGTTTCTGACACGGAGCACATTGGACCATTCCTTCCACAACCAACGCTCCGCTTCATTACCGGTCGGACCCTCGTTGAGATTTGTTTCAGTGTGCATGACCGGAATCATATATCGGTCGTAATATTGCGTGGTAATTTCTTCATAGCCAAAAATTTCCCCTGCAGGGTGCATGGAGCCATCCGGATTGACGAGGTGCTCGTTCGTAATGTAATAATCATTCCCCATAATGCAATGGTGCTTCAAATGATTCTCGAGAAAGAAATGATATTCGTCACGGGTCATGCCATTATCGAGCAAATACTCATACATATCGGAATTGACACGAACGCCATAATTGAGATCGAGCGCGAGGAACCTTCGCGCATTCATCAATTCCGAAGGATGAATCGCATCCGGCCCGTTGGCGTGATAATATTCCGAAGATTCGCTTTGGATAAAAATTGCATCGGGCCGGATTTTGAGAATACTATGCATCGCGCGGATATTCGCGCAGACAATATTCTTGAGCGCCTGGACAAATGTACGATCGCTTTTTTCCTGCTCATTCCACCAGCCATAGAGCGCGGAAAATGTCGCGCAGATCGACATTTCGTTCACGGGTGTGAAGAGCTGCACCCAGGGATAACGCTTTGCAAAGTCCTGTGCATATTGCTCAAAGTGTTTCGGGAACTCTGGGTTCTGAAAATTCCCGATCCAATCGGGAACCCCGAAATGACAGAGATCGGCAATGACAATAATGCCTCGGCTCTTTAGATCGCTGAAGGTTTCGTCGCAGAAGCTCCAATCGTATTTTTTATGACCGAGCCACGTCCGATGAATTGGCGGCCCGTAGCGTAAAAATCGAATGCCAAGTTCTTGAACGAGATCGAAATCGGTCCGCCACATCTCGTAGTGGCGGCATTTTTCCATTTCATCCACGCGTTCACGACCACCACGAATTGTTGGGTAGCTATTTTCAATACCGGTCGCAAACATGAAGCCTGGAAACATATTGCTTCGATGAAAAGCAGGAATTGTACCAATCTATCTGATTGATCATTTGTGGCAAAGAATGGCAGAGCTATCTTGAGAATGGTGCAGATTTCGCTGAGGTCGAGGCTATGGTCATTACCGACATTCACGATTTGGAACGGCTCGCGCAAAAGCGGTTACCTTCCGCGATTTTTACTTACTTCCACAATGGCGGATATGAGGAAGAAACGCTGCGCCGCAATCGGACGGATTTGGAAGCTCTGGCGCTTGTGCCGCGTGTCTTGAATGACGTTTCGAAGCGATCGTTCGCGGTTGAGATGGCGGGAACGAACGTTTCAATGCCTCTTGGCCTTGCACCGGTCGGGGCATGTGGGCTTGCATATCCGAACGGAGAAGTGGAAGCAGCGATTGCTGCACAGGAAGCAGGAGTTCCCTTTTGCTTGAGTACGCTTTCGGTTGCAACGATCGAAGATGTGGCAAAGGCCACGCAATCGCCGATTTGGTTCCAACTCTATCCGATGAAAGAGAAACGGGTCACCGAGGCGCTCGTTCTCCGAGCGAAAGAGGCGGGATGTTCGACGATTGTACTCAGTATGGACTTGCACGTCCGAAGCCAAAGGCATGGCGAGCAAAAACATGGCATTGGGGCTCCACCAAAGTTCAATCTAGCGAATATCTGGGGTGCGATTTCACATCCGCGGTGGCTGGTTTCGATGGTACACAGTAAGAGCCGGACGTTCGGGAATCTTGTTGGGCTTGTACCGAATGCGAAGAGTCTCGCAAAAATTACCGAATGGTTGGAAAATCAATTCGATCCCACGCTTTCAGAAAAAGACATTGAATGGTTACGCGGTGTTTGGGATGGGAAGCTGCTTGTCAAAGGCGTGCTTTATGCCGAAGATGCCCGCCGAGCGATCGAGTGCGGCGCCGACGGCGTCATCGTTTCGAATCACGGCGGACGACAAGTCGATGGAGCAGTTTCAACTGTTTCGGTATTGCCCTCTATAGTCGAAGCCGTTCAGGGGAAAGGCGCGGTGATTGTCGATAGTGGGATTCGTTCCGGGATCGATATTTTGAAAATGATGGCTTGCGGTGCGGATGGATGTCTCATCGGAAGAGCATACGTCTATGGGCTTGCGGCGGGCGGGCGCAACGGGGTAGCGAAAGCGCTGGACATTCTTAGGAACGAACTCGATCAGAACATGGCACTATGTGGCATCAGCGACATTCGAAGGCTGCCCAGCGATCTGCTTCGTAAACCGCTTTCTTAATTTCGATTTCGTTATTCGATCCACTGCAACGAAGGAAATCCATCCGGTTCCCACGCCAACCAATGCACCTGCGGTGATGTCCGAGGGAAAATGCGCACCGCAATAGATCCGCGAAAGCCCGATGATCGAAGCAATGAGAACGATTCCCGACGATTTCCATCGATTCCATCCAATGGTATGCGATCCAGCATAGATGAGAACCGTCGCAATTGTAAACGCCGTTTGCGTGTGACCCGACGGGAAGGAATTATAATAGAATTTATCGAAGAGCACGTTGACATAAACTTTTCCGCTCACTATATCCGAAGCAAAAACCGTAAGCGGTCTCTGCGCATGAACTACTTGCTTGATCAGGTTCAGCGCAATGCCACCCAGCATTCCGGCGATGGCAAGCAGTAGTACATTCCGCCAAAACGATGTTTTATCCAGGAAAAAAAGAGCAAGAAGAGCAAGTGGGAACCCAATCCAGCCATTTCCCAACCACGTTGCGTAGCCAAGCCAATAATCGTTTAGATCACTTTTAAGAGCGTGATTGAGGAACAGGAAGAGCGATTGGTCCAGCGGAAACATATTAAACAGCCATCACTTCCTTCTCTTTCGTAGTAACGAGATCGTCGATATTCTTGATATGCGCATCGGTTTTTTTCTGGACGTCGTCCTCGCCACGCTTCCGGTCGTCTTCCCGGAAATGCTGATCTTTTTCGGCTTTTTTCAGATTTTCCATTGCGTCGCGTCGCACGTTCCTTATGGAAACTTTTCCTTCCTCGCCGAATTTTTTCACGAGCTTCGAAATTTCCTTCCGCCGCTCTTCGGTGAGTGGCGGCATGGGAACTCGAATCACCTGTCCGTCATTCATCGGGTTCAAACCCAAATTTGCATTGCGAATCGCTTTTTCGACCGCCCCCATCGTTCCCTTGTCCCAGACCTGGACCGTCAGCGTATGCGCATCGCTCACACTCAGGTTCGCGACTTGATTGATCGGAACTTCACTTCCGTAGACATCGACTTTTACCGAATCGAGCAACGCTGTTGTGGCGCGGCCCGTCCGGATTTTCGCGAGTTCATTCCGAACGCTTTCGATGGCTTTGGCCATCCGGCTTTCACAATCGTGAAGGATTTCTTTTATGGTGGTCATCGACTGAGATGGATAAGATTTTTAAGGGATGTTTGAGATAAGGTTACGATTGAAAAACGTGAACGAACTTTTCGTCTAAGAAATGCCAGAAAATTATCCCGGGCACCCTTCGAAAATCTCATGCGTCTCCGATAAAATCCCAAACATCTCAGTCAGGTTCAGATACTTACCACGCTCCCCACTCCATCCTCTGTTAACACTTTCTGCAAATTACCTTGTTGGTTCATATTGAAT
>DASYAJ010000639.1:0-2803 GCA_036501405.1 Kapaibacterium sp. (SeqCode) | reverse complement strand
GGAAAATCTGCGTAATCGAATCCGAAAGAAATTTCGCCTCGTTGTATTCGACAATATTGTCGAGTTTTTTATAATAGACTTCGCAGGAAACGAAATAAGGATCGGCGGGATAGCCGCTAATCCCAAGAATATATTGTGTGCTCCTGCTCGGCGGAAGCGGCGCAGTTCCCGGAACCGAAAAATCGAAAAACGTATATTCTCCCGCCGAAACAAGATGCAGGAATTGATGATAAATTCCCGTGGAAGCTTTCAGCGTCCAATCGGGATCGAGTTGATACGCAACGATTAGTCGTGGATCGAGCGTGACCGCGTTCGCCAGATCGAGCCACTCGGCGCGAAGGCCATACGTCGCGGTGATGCGATCGGTGGCTTTCCATTCGTCTTGTGCGTAAGCGGAAAGATAATAGGGAACTCCTTCCGTATCTTTCAGCGGTTGGTTTGTGCTTCCGAGCGTATTGAAAAAATGAAACGTGTACTGAGAGATTCCCGCGCCGAAACGAAAATCGTGCGAGCCCGCGGTCCAATCGAGATCCTCATTTGCGGAAAGCTCCGAAAGTCCGTTATCGAACACAAATGCGTTCGCCGCCAGACTGCCCGAAGATTGGGAAGCATAAGAGGTATACCCGCCAAATGTTTTCGAAAATACATTATCGGAAAAGAGGTGCGTCCATTCCGCGCTCACCAATTTATTTCCCCAATTGAGCGCAATGCTGACCACGCCGTTCGTCGGATAATTCAGGTTATCCGCGCCATCGTAAGCCGAAACGCTGAGATGGTCGTTCGGACCTACATGCTCATCGATCTTCGCGTTGAGATCGTAAAAATAATATTGTGGCAGTGGCGAGGAACTCCCGAAAAGCTGCTGTGCATTCACGGCGCTCAGGAACTCATCGATGTACGTTCGACGTGCCGAGAGAAGCACGGAACCATCCGGCACTGGGAACTCGACTGTCTCCCGCGCGGCGATCATGCTGAGGGAACTCTCTCCGTGAAAATCGTTGGCATCGCCTTCACGGGTCGTCACATCGAGCACGCCGGTGAGCCTTCCACCATATTCGGCGGGATAACCGCCTTTAATCAGATCGACACTTTTGATCGCATCGGTATTGAACGTGCTGAAAAACCCGAAGAGATGCGTCGGATTGTAAATGACATTATCGTCGAGCAGAATCAGCGTTTGGTCGGGCGGTCCGCCGCGAATGTAAAGCCCGCTCGAAAGCTCACTCAGCGCTTTCACGCCCGGCATCAGTTGCAGCACACGAAAAGGATCGCTCTCATTGCCGATCGAGGGAACTTGCGCAATTGTCGCGGGCGTCAGTTCCACCTGGCTGACGGATGTTCGCTCGATTTCCCGTTCCCGCGCTCCTTCGACGGTGATTACCTTCCCCAAAATAACTTGGGGATGTAATATAACATCAAGCGAGGCCGCGCTATCGGCAAGCGTCACGGAATAGACTGCCGAATCATAGCCGAGCAAAACGACCGTAACACGGAGGGTTCCCAAAGGCAAATTCCGGATGATAAAATGGCCCTCTCGATCGCTCACAGCACCGCGATGAAGGGAACGGATTTCGATGCGGGCGCCCGCGAGCGCCTCGTGGGTTACGCTATCGCGGATACTTCCGGTAAAAAGGGAATTCGATTGCGCCAAAGCCTCAAAAGACGAAACGACAAAGAACAGAAAGAAAAAGGCAACGCAAAATCTCATACCTCTTTCTTTTAATCTTTTTTTATCGCACTTCTTCCCACACGTCCTGCGCGGAATGATTCCGAAAGAGCACGCTGAATCCGTTGCGGATCCAATCGAAATAGACACGCGCGTAACCGTATTTTCGGTAGCGGCGCGGCGATTCGAAGACGAGCAGATGCTTATCGAACTTCACCCGGCCAATAGAACGCATGCGCCGGAAGAGATCGAAATCCTCGCCGGCAGCCATGGAAGGATTATATCCATGCAGCGCATGGAACGCTTTTCTGCGGACGATCTGGCATTCACCACGACCAATCCCAAGGCCGATCAGGTTCGCATAGCGGACATAGCGATTGAAATACGCGTGGAAAACTCGGTCGCTCCATTTCCGTTCTTCGGGAACGACTTCCACGCGCGTCGCGAGCGCCGCAAGAGAACTATCGACTGCAAATCGTTGCGTCACACGCTGAAGGAACCGTTCCATATCGGCAATGAGGGTATCGGCATTGAGAAAAAGCAGGAGATCGGCGCGGGCAAGATCGGCGCCACGGTTGCGGCCTTCGGCGATCGTCTGCCGACGAATGCGTTCGCCATGCTCGGATTCGTGCGTGGCAATGAAATCGGCGTAGGCGGCAGCGATACCAATCGTATTATCGGTCGAAGAGCCATCGCTCACAATAAGTTCGATCCCAAAATCGTCCTTGATCGCCGGGGTAAACTGCAGCAGGCATCGTTCCAGGAGCTTTTCCTCGTTCTTGGTCGGAATGATGACCGAAATGTTTGGCCGGTTCGGCAGCGCGATCTGCACTGGCTGCTGCTGACTTCGTCGTCCGGTATATGTTCTTCGCTGGTTCATGGCAATGCTTCAAATTTCACGAGTAAGGAACCGTTCCAATCGGCTTCCGAACGGAGTTCGATGTCCCACATCGGCATCACGATCGATCCCTGGAACACCCGTTCGAACCCTCCTTCGCTCATCGAAACGGTCTCGATCGGATAGCGAACAATCGTGTTACAGTTCCCATTCAGCGCAATCGCGACCTTCAGATAGTCATCGACCAGGCGAATGTTCGATTCCGTTATTGTTCCAGCGCTATTCATCGTGGGCGAAGC
>DASYAJ010000638.1:0-3429 GCA_036501405.1 Kapaibacterium sp. (SeqCode) | reverse complement strand
TGCGCGCGATGCTCCGCGCGCCAGGAAGAAGGATGGGAACAAAAGCACCGCGCCCGTCGGAGCCATTACAGCAGGCGGAAGAAAAAACGGAAGGATGATTACCCTCCCGTTATTTTCGAAATCAATTTATCGACGTAACTTCTGTGGTCTTGCGACACATCGTCGTCGGATGTTTTTAATTGTGCGCCCGTAAGGCCAAATCTTCGTTCCCGTTTCTGATATTCGCGGATTGCTTCGTAAAGATGATCACGGCGGAAATCGGGCCAGAGCGTTTTCGTGACATGTATTTCGCTGTATGCCAGTTCCCACAACAGAAAATTCGAAAGCCGCATCTCACCGGAGGTGCGGACGAGCAGATCGGGATCGGGCATATCGGTGGTGGTAAGCGCGGCGCGGATGGTCTCTTCCGAAATATCTTCCGGAGAAAGCTTCCCAGCGCGTACATCGAGCGCGATGGCTTGCATGGCGCGTGTCAAATCCCAGCGGCCCGAATAACTCAGCGCAAGCGTGAGCGTCAGGCCCTTATTGTTCGCGGTGCGTTCGATAGCGTCATTTAACTCTTTCTGCACGAGATCAGGAAGCAAACTTGTCTGCCCGATCGTTTTCAGCCGAACGCCGTTTTCGAGCATTTCGCGCAGTTCCTCGCGCAGCATTTTCACAAGCAACCGAAAGAGCATCGAAACTTCGCGCTTGGGCCGCTTCCAGTTCTCGGTCGAAAAAGCATAGACGGTGAGAAAATCAATCCCAAGTTCCCGCGAAGAACGTGTTACATCGCGTAAGCTCGCAATGCCGGCCTGATGTCCGGCGGCGCGCGGAAGTCCACGCTCTTCCGCCCAGCGCCCGTTGCCATCCATGATGACCGCAATGTGCCGCGGGAGCTTTCCGGCAGCACGCAGTTCCTGCTGGGTGCGCTTATCGTCGGTAGTTTGTCGATACGGCTCGGAGCCGAGAAATTTAGGCATTGACGGCCTGGCGAATACGGTCGATAAATCCCAAAGAGTTAGGAATCGGTATGGAATGTTTTTCTGCGGTCTCCAGCCACAATTCCATCACTTGTTCCAATTCTTCCAAGCATTCGAATTCCGTTTCGCCTTGCGCGAGACATCCTTTTAATTGCGGAATTTCTCCGACAAAGCCACCTTCGGGACTCGGATAGATGAGGGCAGGATATGCTAAGCGTCTCATACGGTTCCTTTCGAATCTTCGATAATTGCGATTGCGCGTTTTACATAAACAGATTTTACGCGATTGTGATGTACCGGAATGGCAAAAATTGTTGAGCCTTTACGAAAAACATGATGACTTCCCGCAATGCGGTCCAATAAAAATCCTTCCTCTTCCAACATCGTTCGAATATCGGAAAAAGTTGCATTATGAGGAGAGTTTTTAAGCTTCTCCAAAATTTTATCTGCTTTATCGGGCATGTGCCTCATCAATAAGCCGTTCTGCTTCCTCCCGTGATGGCGCCTCTGCGATAATCCGAATAATCGGTTCCGTGTTGCTGGCGCGGGCGTGCAGCCAGGATTTGCCGAAATCGAAACGAATTCCATCTTCTTTATTGACGCTCTTCGCACGCGAGGCAAAATGTGATTCTAATGCAAATAACACGGAAGTAACTTGTGCTTTGCTCTTCAGTTCAATCTTCGATTTCACGATCTCATAGTGGGGTAACTCATTTCGCTTTTGGGAAATCGGTCCGCCGAATTCGGCCAGCGCGGAAAGCGCGAGCGCGGTTCCCACCAGCGAATCGCGGCCGGTATGGACGAGCGGAAGAATAACGCCGCCGGAGCCTTCGCCGCCAATCACCGCATTTACTTCCCGCATCTTTTTTGCGACATTGATTTCTCCGACAGCCGTGCGATAGACGTGCGCAGAATATCGTTCCGATATGTCTTCGATGGCGCGTGTTGTGGAAAGGTTCACTACGACCGATTGTCCCGGATGAGAATGCTTCAAAACCTGTTCGGCACAGAGCACAATCGTGTTTTCCTCGATGAACGGCTCGCCATTTTCCATGATAAGCACCAGCCGGTCTGCATCGGGATCAACCACAATGCCGAGATCGGCTTTTTCACGAAGAATCGCTTCTTTGAGCGAGGTCAGATTTTCGGGAACCGGCTCGGGACGATGCGGGAAAATTCCCGATGCATCGCAATGCAGTTCGATAATATCCTGCACACCGAGCGAGTGAAGCAAGCGCGGAAGAATGCGGGAACCCGACGCGTTTACGCAATCGAGCACGACACGAAAATTCCGCTGCGCAATCTTCCCGCGATCGACAAAAGGAATATCGAGCACGGCTTGAATATGCTGCTCCGCATAATCGCGGCCATCGGTAATTTCGCCAAATTCTATTGGAGAAATTCCCACATCCTTTTCGAGCAGGATAGAAGGTCGTCCATCGACAATCTGCCACAGCGCCTTATTTTCTGCAGCATCGAGAAAAAATCCGGTCTCGGCGATGAACTTCATTCCGTTCCACTCGCCAGGATTATGCGAGGCCGTGATAATAATTCCTCCGACCATTTCCGGTTTCGTTTCGACGGCAAACATCACACTCGGCGTGGGAACCATGCCCATTGCAAAAACATCGCAGCCGGAAGCGACGAGTGTTTGAATGGCAATATCGTAAAACGTCGCGCCGCCCAGACGCCCATCATAGCCGATAGCAACGGTTCCCCTACCATCGTGATAGCGCGCAAAAGCTGCAGCATAGCGTGCGACGACTTCGGCCGTCAGGCCATCCGCCGCGCCGACAATACCACGAAGTCCGGAAATAGAACGAATTATCATGTACGGATTATCATGTATTTTTTGGTAAAGGAACCGTGCGAAGCGTTCCGTCCGTCAAGACTGAAAATTTCGAAAGAAGCGTTGGACCGGAACGTTCGAGCACCATTCGAATGCGGACGCTGATTCGTTCAAGATCGAACGTTTTTATGCGAAGCAAAAGAACGCCATTACTACGAAGATGCCGTCGAAAAATCAGTTCTCCAAAATCTTTATCTTTCGTTAGTAAGAGAGAGTTTGTCTCAAAGGACTGAGCCAGCACAACAGGATCTTTAGCGGCCGGATTTATTTCCGTGATCCAGATTACATCAAATCCATATTCCCGAAGTCTTTCGACTACCAGCCGATCGATGTTTTCATCGGCTATAATCTTCATGCCGCCTTCAGGAATACGGGAAAAACTTCGTCCATGCGAAGCACTCCAAGAGCATATTCGAGCGCGGCATTAATACCGTCTCGTGTCAGTCTCGGATAAGAGTAGAGCATTTCTTCCACGGTTCTGCCAGCGGCAAGTTCTTCCAAAATAAGTTCTACCGTGAGTCGAGTCCCTTCAATCGTCGGTTTGCCAACCATTAGATCAGGATCGCTAATAATGCGTGGTTTCGCCATGCGTGAAAGACGCAAAAATCCGTATTAATG
>DASYAJ010000637.1:0-4168 GCA_036501405.1 Kapaibacterium sp. (SeqCode) | reverse complement strand
GTGCTATCATGATTGCATGTCCTTAGTGGTGGATCGAAATGGAGTACGAATGACCCAAGTGGCGACCCACCATAGTGGTGGAAGCATATCTCCGTGATGCATCCATCGTTATAAGTTGTTACCCTATCGCATCCGCCGCATGGCGAATACGTTAAATCAATACACGTCCGAGTATTGACTTTGCCACGGTCATTTGTGTAATCGTTTGTATTCCATTCGATTTCGGGGAAGTGCGCCCAGCAGGTATCCGGGGCGCATAGGTATACATATACTGTATCAGGCCAAGGGCCATTTACATTGTCCTCAGGCGACGTTACCGCGAAAGTTATCGTGAAGGTTCCTCCAGATGAGGTGCAAGCATAGGTTGAGTTTGATTGGTTTGCCCAGCATGTTGTATTGACACAGTTATCGTCAATATCGCCTTCGAGATTAAGATTGATTGTCTCCGTTTGTTGGTTGACAACAATCATGATTTCCTGGCAACAATCCGCGCTATCATTGCAGCTACCCAGGATTGAGCCAGTGAGGTTTACTTGATCTGAGGGCTGCCCCAATCCCACCTTCGGTGCTGCAGCGAGCAGCATCGCCGCTGCGAAGAGGATCGGCAAGAACTGCCTGGCCCTCCGTGCCAGAGATTGGAACGAAAAGTGAATGGAAGAAAGTGGGAACGGGTTTCGAGCGCGAAGGCGGCTCGGCGCGGTTCCCGGTACGAATGTTGAAAACGTTTTGGTTTTCATTGTCGTTATGGAATTGTTACTGAAATATCCACGCCCTGCCCGGAACCGCAGGTCTTGTCGGCATACGGCCCGGAACAGGAGTGGTGTGAACAACCGGCACTCGCAAGAGGGCCGGTTTTTTTTATAGCGGTCGCGAAAAAAACTCCGCGCTCACACACTTGATTGGGTAGCCACGTTCGATTGGGAACTACAGGAGATTCCTCGACTCCGATCGTTACGCCGAGCGAAACGATGCTCCGCTCGGAATGACCATTAAAAAAATTCACAATTACGGCAAAGGGATAGCGGTCCGTGGGAACGCGGGGTTCGCTCCAGACGCTTCGAAAGGTTCGATTTTGCACGCCGATCGACATAGCTGTCTTTCGTTTTTCCGCAGGCTGGCAAAAGCCAGAGCTACGGCTGTTCCAAAATTCCGCAAGGAACCGTTCCATCGAACGGCACCCGCGGCCCATTTCGCAACCAATTCGCAAAACCGCATGCCTCGGACGAGGCGGTGTTGCAGGGCGTGTGATGTGCGTTATCGCTCGCTGCAACGGTGTGAGTCTGATGCTCACCCATTCTTACTTACTATTCACAATAGTCAAATTCAAAAAGTTTCGCATTTTTGAAGAATTCATTTATTCCGTTTATTCATGGAGTACGTCTTCAAGATACTCTACATAAAAAAAATATGATTTTTTACAAAAACATTGAAACATTTATGATATTTATGCGTAAGAGTGAATTATGTCTTTTAGAAATTTAAAACGAGCCTTTTTCTTTCTGTGAGAAGAGAAAAATGAAAACGCATTGAACACACACTATAAAATTCCTTGTCTTGTCTTTGTGAAAGGTGGTCATTTAGGAAAAAACTTTATTCTTCTATCTTCTTGTCCATCCTTTGAGTCGGCGTCGTTCGGCCTGGGACATTTCGATGGGTGGCGGCGGGGCATAGCCTTCGACAATTTGGCGCTCGATTTCGATCCCGACTCGCTTCTCGATGTCTCGCATGAGCGGTTCTTCTTCGGGACTGACGAGGGTGATTGCGACTCCGGTTTTTTCGGCCCTTGCGGTGCGGCCCACGCGATGAACGTAATCGTCTGGGGACATGGGCGGCTCGTAGTTGATGACGTGGCTGATGTCATCGATGTCGAGCCCTCGGCTGGCGACATCGGTGGCGACGAGGGTATCGAATTTTCCGACTTTGAAATCGGCGAGCGCGCGGGTTCGCTCGCCCTGGGTCAGGTCGGAATGGAGTTTGGTAACATTAATTCCCGCATGGGCGAGTACGTGCGTGACGCGGTCGGCGTCGTGTTTGGTTCGCGTGAAGATGAGGGTTTTGGGAGGATCACTTGCGATGGAGCTACTTCCGGCTCCTCGGACCATTTCGTTGAGGAGCTTGAGCAAGAGTTCGGGTTTCCTGAGTCGCATGACGGAATAGATTTCCTGCTTGACTCCTTCGGCGGGCTTTCGGCGTCCTCCGACTTCGATCATGGTCGGATCGTTCGTGAGTCGGCGGGCAAGTTCCTCGATGTCATGGGAGAGCGTGGCGGAGAACATGAGTGTCTGCCGGTCTCTTGGGACATGGGACGTGATGCGTTTGATCTGAGGAAGGAATCCCATGTCGAGCATCCGATCGGCTTCATCGAGAACGAGGAACTCGACGGAAGCGAGCGTGATGACGCGCTGATTGACGAGGTCGTTCAAGCGGCCGGGCGTGGCGACGAGGATGTCGCAGCCTTTGGAAATGTCGCGTTCCTGCGTACGCTGGCTGACGCCGCCATAGACGACGACGGTGCGAAGTTTCATTCCTTGCGCGAAGCTGGTCGAAGCTTCGAGGACCTGCATGGCGAGTTCCCTCGTGGGTTCGAGCACGAGGACGCGTGGCTGGTCTCGTTGTTTCGGTTTTGGCGAGCAGAGGAGCGAATCGATGAGCGGGAGCATGAAGGCGGCGGTTTTTCCGGTTCCCGTTTGGGCGATGCCGATGGCATCATGGCCTTCGAGGATCAGCGGGATCGCTTCGCGCTGAATGGGTGTCGGGGAAGTGTAGCCGATTTTCTGGACGCGCTCGCAGATTTCGGGAATCAGTCCCAGATCGAAGAATGGGAGTCCTTCCATTTGCGGAATTTTTTCGTTCGCGTTTTTTTCATGCGAATTTTTTTCGCTCGGAGTTTTTTCGGTGAGATGCTTTTGAGCCATAATAAAGTCGATTTTTCTGGAACTGCTCAGAAATTTCATAATTTCGCAGGGATAATTACCCCCACGATGAAACATTTCTTGCTCGTTCTTTCGGTTATCGTCCTTTCGATAACACCATTACGGCCTGTTTCCGCTCAGGTGCCGCGAACTATTTCCTATCAGGGTCTGCTCGCCGCGAAATCGGGTGGACCGATTTCGGATGGCCAGCATATCCTGTTCCTGGCGCTCTATGCGACGCGAACAGGAGCCATTGTGCTTTATAGCAAAGAAGATACCGTGACGACCACGAACGGCTACTTCAGCACGCTGCTCGATTCGATTCCGACGACGGTGACCTTCGATGGGCCGCTCTATCTTGGCGTGTCGGTCGATGGCGGTTCGGAACTGAAACCGCGTTCGCCGCTGACCGCAGCGCCCTACGCGCTGAATGTTCCTGCGCCGACGGCCGCTGTGACCGCGATTACATCGAAGGACAATACCGTGACGGTGACGAATGCCACCGGTCCGACGGTCGATCTTTCGGTCAAAGCGGCAACCGTGACGTGGTCGAGCATTACGGACGTGCCGAATACGTTCCCACCGGGTGGCGTAGCCAGCGGAGATTTGACAGGAATTTATCCGAATCCCTCGCTTGTCAGTTCCGGTGTTACGCCCGGTAACTATACGAATGCAAACATTACAGTCGATGCGAAAGGCCGCGTGACAGCGGCTTCGAATGGGTCCGGCGGCGGTGGAAGCTTTGCCCTGCCATATTCGGGTTCCACCGGAGGCGATACGGCATTTGCGGTGACGAGCACGAATGGAACGAATTCCATCGCAGTGTTTGGCAAGATAAATTCCACTTGCGGTCTTAATGCGACCAATGGCGCGGTGTTCGGTTTGAATACAAATACTTCTACGGTTTCATCAATTTTTGGTGTAGTGGGACGCGTGAGTTCGGCGTTCGAGAATTCGGCTGGCGTGTATGGCTACAATAGCGGTTCCGGCGCTGGAGTCGGCGTGTTGGGGAACGGATTTTATGGCGTAAGCGGCATTTCCGCCAACACAAGCGGTGCAGCGGGAATTCTTGGCGTTGGGAATGGTTCTGCTTATTCCGGTTACTTTACGGGTGGCTCCGGTCTTATGGTGGATGGTAATCAAACTGCTACCGGTTCGAAATCTGCACTGGTTCCCGTCGGGAATGAATGGCGAAAGCTCTATTGCGAGGAATCGTCAGAAGTATGGTTCACCGATTACGGTTCGGGAACGCTATT
>DASYAJ010000636.1:0-3584 GCA_036501405.1 Kapaibacterium sp. (SeqCode) | reverse complement strand
CAAAAGGCTCATCCGAATATGGAAGCGCTGCGAACCGATCATCGGACGATCATGCAAATTCTTGCCAAATATAAGATCGGTCCGAATGCTGCGACATCGAGTTCCACAACTTCCCTTACGGATCCCGTTTATCCGAACCCGCTTCACTTAGGCGGCGCACCGGCAACGATTACCTATCATGTCGATCAGGCGGGCCCGGTGAATATCGTCGTGACCGATGCAGCGGGCAACATTGTTCAGCAATTTACAGAGAATGCCGATGCTCCGGGAGCGCACACCGTACAACTCAGTTCCAGCCTTTCACGCGTCGGAACGTATTACGTGACCGTCACCGCGAATGGCGCGAAGAGCACGCAAAAAGTCGAAGCGGTACAGTAAGATAGATTCCCAACCTTTTTATAAATTTCCCAGCCTCGTTTATAAATTCCCACTGCCTCCTTTATAAAATTCCCCCGCCTTTTCAAGGCGGGGGTTAGGGGGGTGGTTACATCCCCGCTTTTTCGGCCCGGCGTTTTCGCGTTTTGATATACTCCAGCCCCGGAGGGATCACGGAAAGCAGAATGACCACCCCGATGATAAGATAGAGATAGTCCCCGATATTCGCCACCGATTTGCCGAGTACAAGCCCAAGCGCGAGCACCCCGAAAATCCAGAGAAAACCTCCGACGATATTATAGATGGTGAAGACCTTCATCTCCATCTCACCCGCTCCGGCGACGACGGGAACGAATGTACGGACAATCGGAATGAACCGCGCCAGCACAATCGACTTTCCCCCATGCTTTTGGAAGAAGGCATGCGTGCGGTGTAAATGCTCCTGCTTGAAAAAGCGAGAATTCGGACGTTTGTAAAGCGTTTGCCCTGCTTTTTTGCCGATAAAATAACCGGCGCTTTCGCCGATAACGGCAGCAATCCAAAGGAGAAAGGCAAGCGGAAGAAAGTCGATCGCGACCTTATGGCCGCCAATCAAAATTCCCGCCGTGATGAGCAGCGAATCGCCCGGCAGGAAAAACCCAACGAGCAGCCCGCATTCGGCAAAGATAATGAGCGTCAGCATGACCATCCCGCCATTGGAAACGAGGTTCTGCAGCCCCTCGGGGCTTGAGAATGTGTGAAGAAAATCGGAGATTACGTGCATGAAGGCTGTCACAGGTCAATCGGTGATACTTACGTTCCCGTTATTTTATTAATGTCATTCCAGCATGTGCGGGAAGGACAAATAAACGAATTAAACCTTTTCCCCGCTCGAATCGTCTTAAAAATGCCGCGTTTTCCAAACCTTTTTTATTTATGGAACGAAGAACCTTTCTCACGAGCACTGGAGCCGGTTTGCTCGGGAGCGTCGCCGGTGCCGGTAGTTTGCTTTCCGCTTTCACACAAAATGCCACCGCCGCGAGCGTCATTAAAATAGCGAGAAATCGCTTCGTTATTCAATCCGAAGATCTATCGCCATACGCGGGAGCATGGGGAGACATTCAGATCCACCATCTTTTGCGGCGCGCGATGTTCGGCGTTCCCGAATCGCAATTCACGGCGGCGCAAGCACTCGGCTCGATGGACGCCGTCGTTACGCAGCTCCTCGATAACGCCGACGTGACGAAAAATCCGCTGCCTTCGCTCGTATCGAGCACGGTCACATGGCCGAATACGATTCCAAAAGGCAATCCGAATCTCCTCCAAATGGAAAATCAGGAGATCGTCAACTGGTGCTTCGACCGGATGATGCAGGAGAACCTTTCCATCCGTCAAAAAATGACGCTGATGTGGACGAACCATTTCGTTACTGGCTCTTCGACGGTAAATGTCTCGGCGTGGATGTATTACTACCTGATCATGTGTATGCAGTACGCTGTGGGAAACTTCAAAGATTTCGCCACAGCGATGTCAACTTCGTCGGCCATGCTCAATTATCTGAACGGAGACCAGAATTATGTGACATCGAAAACATCGAACGTCAACGAGAATTTTGCGCGGGAACTGATGGAGCTGTTCACGCTCGGAATTACGTTCCCGTTCCCGATCGTGAATGGGGTGCCGCAGGGCAACCCGAATTACACGCAGACCGACATCGAAAATTCCGGACGAGCACTTACGGGATGGGTGGAAGGAACTACCGCACCATTTGCCGGTCAGTTTATCGCCTCCCGCCACGACGCAACCAGCAAAACATTCCTGAGTGATACCGGCAACTGGGCGCTCGACGATATCATCAATATCATTTTCTCGCAGCCGACATCGGAATCGGTATCGGCGCTCGGATTGCCGTCCGGTTATCCAGAGGGATATACTTCCGCTTTCTGGGCGTCGAATAAAATATACAAGACGTTCGTCTATTACAATCCGGCCGTTACCGACCCGAACGGGATCATTCGCGATGCGATGGCGCGGCTCATGCTCAATCCGCCCAATCCCTATAAAGCGTTCGATCTTGCGCCGGTCATGCAGGCGCTACTCACGAGCGCACATTTTTACAACCCGGCAGTCATCGGTGCGCAGATCAAAAGCCCGTGCGAATACATGGGAAGCCTCGTGCGCGAGTTTGGGCTGACCTACACACCGTTCGTGCCGGACGATCCGAGCCCCACCGGCCAAAACGACGGCAACGGAACCCCAACGTATAACGATACGAACCCGGAACTCACTTACATTACGAACAGGATTATGAACAATGGCCTCGGACAGCAACTCCTGAACCCGCCGAATGTGGCTGGCTGGCCCGGCGGCGAAAATTGGCTTTCGGCAGGCTCGTTCCAGAACCGGCAGAATTACTCGAATGCGATCTTAAATAAAAAATCCCAACTGACTTTCAGCGAAGATACCTACGCGGGCCAAATCGCCAACGCGGGAACCCTCGAAGAAAGCGTCCTCTTCGGCGATCTCGAAGAGGTATCGCTGGCCGTTCCGCTCGGACCAATAGAATCAACTGGAACGTATGGATTAGCAAAGAATCCCACGAAAACGGACGACGTCATCGGCACCGATGTACCCACGTTTGCGGTCGCTTTGTCGCAACTGCCGGAATTTCAATTGCTGTGAGAAGGTTCACACTCAATATGGAACGTAATATCTTTCTTCGAACAGCAGGCGCGGCTGGCGCCCTCGAATTTCTTTCCGCTCGCGCCCCGCGTGTGGCAAGCGGTGGTACGCTCTCGTCGCAAAAAGCGGTTCGGAACAATTCCCGAACCTCCTCTTCGAACCGCGTGAAGGGAAAGCCGCTTGGAACGCTTTCTGACGATCTCACTCGTTACAGTGGCAACTGGGACGATGCGCAACTCCGGCATCTTTTGCGCCGGACCATGGCCGGAGTTTCCGAACGCCAGTTCCTGGACGCGCAGGCACTCGGTTCGATGGATGCCATAGTCACAAAGCTGCTGGCATGTCAGGACACGTCTGCCGTCCCACTTCCGACCACGCTCGCGCCGTGGGTGAACGAGTTCCCGGATTACACGAAAGCGACGACGAATGCCGAGCAGATCAATCTTGCTACGCTCGAATTTTACAAAATCGCGGAAATCGAAAACTGGTGGTTCGACCAAATGATGCAGGAGGACCTTTCGATTCGTCAGAAAATGACGCTGATGTGG
>DASYAJ010000635.1:0-8546 GCA_036501405.1 Kapaibacterium sp. (SeqCode) | reverse complement strand
AACTGTATCGTATCCTCTGCTTTTTTCGAAATTTGAATATTGCATTCTCGAAAGCAATCCCTATCATTCATCCTATCTGTCACGCATGATCGTTCATGCGAGTAATCCAGGTTCAGCTTCATGCTCTACACTTCCCCCGCTCTCGAAACTACCATTGAACGCCTTTCGCGTTTGCCTACTATTGGCCGGAAGACGGCCCAGCGGCTTGCGCTCTTTTTACTCAAACAACCTCGCGAAGAAGTCGCTGCGCTTGCCGAAGCGATCGGTACACTTCAGGAGCGAACCAGAATGTGCTCCGTCTGTGCCAACATCACCGAAATCGATCCCTGCCCGATTTGCCGCGACGCCCGACGAGATCGCTCCGTCATCTGTGTCGTCGAAGAACCAAGCGATGTCCTTGTCATCGAGCGGACGAACGAATTCAAGGGACTCTATCATGTGCTCGGCGGCGCGCTATCCCCACTGGACGGCGTCGGACCGGATCAACTGAAAGTACACGAGCTTCTGACAAGGCTGCGTGATGAAACTCCTTTTCAAGGCGAGGGCCGGGATGTGGCGACTCCTGTCCGCGAAATCATCCTTGCTATGGACCCCAATGTCGAAGGCGAAGCGACGACGCTCTACCTTGCGAGGCTGCTTTCGCCACTGGTCGATAAAGTGACCCGGATCGCACGCGGCATTCCGATCGGCAGCGACCTCGAATTCGCCGACGAAGCCACGCTCGCACGCGCGCTCGAAGGTAGAACGATTGTCTGACCCGTCTTCTAAGCTTATTCGAAAGTCGGACAAATTCCTCCTGGGATGTGTTGTAGCATCCGATGACTTGGTACAAAGATTGGTTCCGAGATGCGAATTACTCGACGGTTTATGAACATCGCGATGAATTCGAGGCGGAAGCGGCGGTCGATTCGATCGAGCGGACGATCGGGCACGATCCTGCGCGGCGCGTACTGGATGTCGGCTGCGGGTCGGGTCGGCATTCGATTGCGTTCGCGCGGCGCGGATATGTCGATGTAACCGGGATCGATCTTTCGCCCACGCTTTTGGCGGATGCCCGCCATGAAGCGCATAAACTTCATCTCTCCATTCACTTCCTCGAACGTGACATGCGCGCGATTCCCGAAGGCCCGTTCGATCTCGCTGTGAACCTTTTTACCAGCTTCGGCTATTTCGATACCGATGAAGAAAATGCCGAAGTAATTCAGAACGTTGCC
Organism: Kapaibacterium sp. (SeqCode); assembly: GCA_036501405.1. Taxonomy (GTDB): domain Bacteria; phylum Bacteroidota; class Ignavibacteria; order Palsa-1295; family Palsa-1295; genus PALSA-1295. Next base: position 7,332 of record DASYAJ010000635.1, on the reverse strand, counting down.
CGCAATCTTGCGAGAGGCGGCTGGTTCGTCATCGATTTTCTGAATGCAGAATGGGTGCGGCGGCACTTGGTTTCGCACGATGAGCGATCGCTCGCGAGTGGTATGCATATTCAGCAAACGCGCTGGATCGAAGACGGGCGTATCGAAAAACGTTTGCTCTTGCGCAATGCCACGGAAGCGAAAGAATATATCGAATCGGTGCGGCTTTTTACGTTGGAAGATTTCGAGCGGATGCTCGTGAATGCCGGTCTCACGCTTCGGCATACGTTTGGGAATTATCGCGGTGAATTGTTCCAAAAGGATGCATCACAGCGGCTCATCCTGTTTGCGGCAAAGTAAAATTTGAGAACGATTCTTCTTACCTTAACGCGATCCCTTCGAACGCGGAATCAAGTACACGATGGATTCTCTCATTCGCGGGAATGACAAGCGCAAAAATTCTGGCCCCAAAAGGCCAAACCACGCTTTTGTCATCCCTGCAAGGGCGCGGATCCAACGGATTGAGAACAATCCTTTAACTTGATGGCGAAGGAATGACATTGGCAATATATTGTTTCCATTCTTGTGAATCGGCTTTGGGTTTTCTCACTTCTCTTTTTTGCAGGCTGCATCTTCTCGACGCGCACCCCGGAGCCGCCGACCACATCCAGCTCGTTTCTCTGGACCCCAGCGACGACACCCGATTATCTCTTGCAAAATCTGACCGGCGCGCTCAAGGCGCTCGATGCCAGCGATTACATGCGGGTATTTATTAGTTCCTCCGACTCGACCGGCAGTGGAACGAAAACATTTACCTTCAATCCCTCGCCCGATCTCGATGCGACATCCAAAGCTTTGTTCAATGGTTGGACGGTCCAGTCCGAAGGCGCGTGGGTAACAGAACTTTCCACGCTGCTTCCGGCCAATACCCAACTTACTATTTTGCTCTCGAACGAAAACATCGACGAAACTTCCGGGACAACGGCTTCGATTACGGCAAGCTACGCAATTTCACTCCCGACTTCTGCTTCGACGGGCGTCATTCCGGGCGAGGTGCAGGGTTCGTTCGAAATGGACTTAGTCTACGTCACGACACAGGAAGGAACGAAAGAATGGCGTATTGTTTCCTGGAACGATTTTGTTCCACAAAGCGGCGCAGGCCCGACCTGGAGCGATTTGAAAGTAAAACTCTCCTCGTGAAACCGCATCATTATATAGTGTTTATCATGCTTGCGCTTGCCTTCTGCGTAAGCTGCAACCCGTTCGCGCCGGCTGCTTCTCAAAGCTCCAATTCCGAGCAGTTCGGCGACCCGCATACGATCAATGGGTATTTCCAGGCATTTCAATATGCCTATCAGTTCCGTGACACAACGCTCTACGGCAATTTGCTCGCGGATAATTTCGTTTTTAGTTTCCACGATTACGATCAGGGTGTCGATATCCAATGGGGCCGTGACGATGAGATGCAGCACACCTCCGGCTTATTCCAAAACACCGAGCAGCTTTCGCTCTTGTGGGGCGATGTCATCGAAGCCGAAGGCAGCCCGCTTGATTCGACCGTCACGCGCGCCTTCTCGCTGGACGTGACCTTTAACGAAGCCGATATCGAGCATGTCGATGGCAGCGCGGTCTTTCATCTTCAACGCAGTTCGCTCACCGCGCCGTGGCTCGCCGTCAGTTGGCAGGACGAATCGTCGTCGTAAGGCGTTTGTAGGACATGCCTTTCGCTACACTCGCGCACCTCGTTCGGTTGCTCGGCCCTTTGGGAATGATACGGCTTGCGTTTCGCAAGCGTGCCCGCGCACAACGCTATAAAAATATGCTGGGCGATGTACCTCGCTCTTCGGATGTTGTAAGGCCGCGCACTACGTCTCTAACTGGAACGGTTCCAAGCGGCCACCGCGAAGCAATCCTTGCATTTGCGGAATCGCTTCTTCGCGATGAGAACTATTTCTTCACTTTCCCTTATCGCACTCGCGATGTCGATCGGCCCTGGGAATTCGATCCCATTGAAGGAAAACATTGGCCGCGAAGGCATTATACCGAACGCACTCTCCATGCGCACGATACACCACGAGACGTAAAGATTATTTTTGAAATCAATCGTTTCAAGGATTTAACTGCATTAGGTCAAGCCGCACTTTTAACGAAGGAAATCAAATACGCCGCGGAAGCGGAACGGCGCATTGTCTCCTGGGTCGAGGAGAATCCCTTCGCGCTTTCGGTCAATTGGTCGAGTGGTTTGGAAATTGCAATTCGGCTGATTGCTTGGTGCGCAACGCTCGATTTATTAAAGCGCGCGGGTTTCGATGTCTCTTTGAATCCTGTTATCGCTCGCTCGATCTACGAGCAGGTATGCTATCTTGCCGCCGATATGGGAACGGATAAAGTGGTTCCCACTAATCATTTAATCGGGGAAGCCACAGGTGTGTTCATCCTTTCATCGCTATTCGAGTTCCCGGAATCGTCGCTTTTCCGGAACTCGTCGCAGAAGATTCTCGAAGCAGAAATGATTCGACAAACGGATGCCGATGGCGTTACCCGCGAAGCCGCGAGTTGGTATCATCAGTTTGTGTCTCACTTTTTTGACATGTCGGATCGCATTGCAGACCAGCACATGCTTCCCTTTAGTGGAACATTCAAAACGCGACTTTCGCAAATGAAAGCATTTGCAAAGAGCATGACGGTGAATGGTGAAATCGTGCGGTATGGCGATTCGGACGATGGATGGGCGCTATGGATGCCCGGAAATCTCGATAAATGGAAGGATTTTATTTTCGGGCCATCCTCTTCTCCGTCAGCCGATCAAGAGAATTATTTTTCAAAATCGGAAGTGGTGGCTGCTCACATTTGGGATTCGTTCCTGTTTCTTCGCGCGGGTGAGTTCGGCATGGGCGGCGCGGGATTTTCTTCCCATGCGCACGATGATTTTTTGAGCCCGATTGTTTTTCTCGATGGAGCTGCTATTCTAAGCGATCCCGGAACATTCCTTTACAATAGCGATGCGGCAAATCGGGTGCTCTACCGCCGCGCAAGTTCCCACAACGGCATCGAGCTCGCCGATGCGCGCGGAATGTTTGCAACCGCTGCGGTTTCGAAATCCGATTTTGGATGGAAATCGATTCGACCAAACGCAACGGTACGGAACACCCAGTTCGACACCGAATCTGCATACGCGAGAGGCAGCTATGCCGAATGGCCGCAGCATGTGCGAGAAGTCGTCGTTCGGAATTTTTCTGCAACGATTACCGATACCTTCTCCGAATTAAATTCCAGCGCGTGCGAATGGCATTTGCATCTTCACCCGCAATGGCAGCGGACCGGAGAGGAGCAAGAGCACACTTTTGCTTTTCGAAATGCCGCCGGAAGAATTCTCGAAGTCGAGCTTCGCGGCGATTTTGAATTAGTCGAATGTGAATCTTACGATTATTCTCCTTCGTATCGTGTTGCTGTTGTTGCAAAGGCATTGCGCATGATCTCCTCTCAACCGCGAGGAACTTTTGTAATAGCACTGACACTCTCGGAACCACCCCCCTTTCCGCCCCGGGAAAAGGAAGGGAAGATTTGACATGAAACTTTCGGAACATCTCGACAAAGGCATTTGGACCGTTGCCGATAAAACGCTGCTCCTGCTCTATGGATTCGGCGTGATTGTGCTTGTCGTGAATGTGCTGCCGAAGCCGGAGTGGGGAGCTTTTTCGCTGTTTCAATCGATCTTTCTTATTCTCTGCGTCCTTGCCGATTCTATTTTTTTGCAGCCGATGGTGAAATTCGCGGCCGAGCATGAAGCGGAGGTCGATTACATCCTGGCTGCGGGATTCAATCTCTACACGATCTCGATTCTCGTCGCCGGTGGAATTATTGCTTCGATTGCTACGCCGCTGGCCGCGGTGTTCACAAGCCCAGAACTGGGTGCGATGTTACATTATCTTCCGGTTCTCATCACTCTCAGCGTCTTTCGGAATGTGGCGATCCGGTATTTGCAGATCGATCTTCGCATCAATGCTATCTTCTGGGTCGATCTTGCTTTTTTTGGTTCCATTCTCGTTCTCACTGTATTAGCCAGCGCATTCCATCTCTTCCACACGGCCGCCGATTTTATGTATCTCAATATGGTTGGCGCAGCCCTTTCGAGCCTTGTTGCGATTTTCTTTTGCTCGAAGGCTCTTTTTTCAATGCCGCTTTTGCGTGTTCCGAGTCATGAATACAGCCGAATGCTTTCTTTCGCAAAGTTCCAGGCTGGCACAAGCGCGTTACTTACCTTACAACAATGGTCGGATGTCTTAATTGTGGGCGTGTTCTATACACCGAGCGAGGTAGCGATTTATAGCGCAGCTAAAAACATCTACCGATTTTTGGACGCGGTGCGCGAAGGGGCAACGCTGCTCGTCGTACCGATGACGTCCAAGCTTTACACACAAAAAGATTTCGAGGGGCTTTCGACGTTGATCGAGCAGCTTCTTTTCGCATCGTTCGTTCTTTTAGTTCCGCTTTCCTTCGTGCTGGCCGTTGGTTCTCCCCTGCTTTTCCATATACTCTACAAAGGACAATACGATGCCGGCGCGGTCGTATTCCAAATCTTGATTCTTTCGGGCTTCACACTGCCTTTGGCGCTTATTGGAACCAACGCGCTCATCGGCATGGGAAAAGCAAAGGAACTGTTCCTTGCCACGCTCGGCGCGGTGACGACATTCTTCATCGCCAGCTATTTTCTGACACCACGCATGGCCTCGCGGGGACAGGCGCTGGCCGTGCTTATTTCCATGACACTGCTCGCATTCCTCCAGTTTTTCGCGATGCGAGCGGAACTAAATCTTTCCGCGCGCGGCATTATGCGGCGCGCACAAGACGCGCGAAAATTTGTGGCGTCCAGAGGAAAAAAAGCGGAGAATGATTCTCCGGGCTGATGAGCTTTTTTAGGTCTGGCATTTTGCGGCGGCGTCGTAAGATTGTCTGTCCCTAATTATTAATCCCAAAATTCGTTTTTGAAACTCTTCTCCAAAAACTTTCGTATATTTGTAACTAAGTGGTTACGCATTCAGCTCGTCGCGACGTTTTTCAGGCCATCGCCGACCCCAATCGGCGGGCGATTATCAGCCTTTTAGCCACGAAAAAGCTGACGATGAACGATGTGGCTGACCACTTCACGATCAGTCGGCCGGCGGTTTCGAAGCATGTCAAAGTGCTGACCGAATGCGGGCTCGTGAAAATCGAAAAACAGGGCCGGGAACGGTATTGCGCGATTCAGCCGGACCAGCTCAGCGAAGTTTCTGACTGGGTCGAGCAATACCGGCAGCTTTGGGAAGCCCGGTTTGATCGGCTCGAAAAATATCTGGAAGAAATCCAATCAAAAGAGAAAAAAAATGGCAACAAAAAATGAGAGCAACGCACCCGTTATCGTCGAACGAACATTCCTTGCTCCTATCGCAACCGTTTGGGATGCGATCACGAACAACGATGCAATGAAGCACTGGTATTTCAAGCTACCGGAATTCCGGCCGGAGGTCGGATTCGAATTTGAATTCGAGGGAGGGCCGCCCGAGAAAACTTACATTCACAAATGCAAAGTGACCGAGGTGTTCCCGCAAAAGAAATTGGCATATTCCTGGCGATTCGATGGGTATAAGGGAAATTCGACCGTTACATGGGAATTATTCCCAGACGGCGAAAAAATAAAGCTCCGTCTCACCCACTTCGGTCTCGATACGTTCGCCGAGAATAACGACCCAGCTCTCGGCGCGCATAATTTCCAGGCGGGATGGACGGATATTATCGGACGGTCGCTGAAAGAATTCGTCGAAACGAGAAGTTCCTCCAAAGATCGTACTATGGCTGCAACCCGTATCCTCAATGCTCCCCGCGAACTGGTATGGAAAATCCTGACCGATCCAGACCACATCAAACATTGGTGGGGGCCAAACGGCTTTTCGCTAACCACGCACGAACACGAGTTGCGCGAGGGCGGCGAGTGGAACTTCACAATGCATGGTCCGGACGGCACCGATTATCGCAACGAGATGGTCTTCAAGGAAATCGTTCCGATGGAACGGATCGTGCTCACACATGGTAGCGATCCAAAATTTCAGATGTTCATTTCACTCTGCGATCTTGGAGATAAAACGGAACTTCACTGGTGCAATATCTTTGAATCTGCCGAAGAGTACAAGCGAGCGGTCGAAGTGTTCCATGCAATCGAAGGCCTTCATCAAAACGTCGATAGACTGCGGGCGTACCTCACCAATCTTCAACAGTAAACAGTCAGAATCTCAAAAAGAAAAAGATGTCAAAAGTACGAGTACATGCATTTTCTCTATCGATCGATGGCTTCGGAGCAGGCCCGAATCAGGATTTGGATAATCCTCTCGGCGTTGGCGGCTTAGCGCTGCACTCGTGGCTATTCGAGACCCGAACATTCCACGAAATGATTGGGAAAGACGGCGGGACGACCGGAACAGACGACGAATTCGCGAAGCGCGGCTTCGAGAATATCGGAGCCGAGATTCTGGGGCGAAATATGTTCGGACCGATTCGTGGCCCCTGGCCTGACTACGAATGGAAAGGCTGGTGGGGCCGCAACCCACCGTTTCATTGCGATGTGTTCGTGCTGTCGCATCACGCTCGCCCATCCGTGAAGATGGAAGGCGGCACCACATTTCACTTTGTCACCGAAGGAATCCATTCTGCGCTCGAACAAGCAAAAGCAGCGGCTAATGGCAAAGATATTCGAATCGGCGGCGGTGCGGCGACGATCCGGCAATATTTGCAAGCACGTCTTATCGACGAAATGCATCTCGCCATTTCGCCGGTGCTGCTCGGCTCGGGCGAACATCTGCTCACCGGTATCGACCTGCCGAAACTTGGCTACGAATGCCGCGAACACGTTCCCACGAGCCTGGCTACCCATATTGTCATCACCAAAAGCTGAATCCCGATAACATGACCACTGAAACAATGGCTACCGACGATGAGCAAATTCGAAATTTGCTTCATCAATGGGCAGAGACGACCCGTAAGGGGCAACTCGATGACGTTCTCGCGAACCACACGAGCGACGCGATTATTTTCGATGTCCTTCCGCCCATGAAATACGAGGGGACCGATGCATACCGGAAAAGCTGGGGCGAATGGCAACCGAATACGGTTGAAATGGGCCACTTCGATCTTCACGATCTCCAAGTCACTGCCGGGAGCGATGTGGCTTTTGCACATTGCTTCATCCGGTGCGGTGGCACATTTGAGAGTGGCAAGCAATTCGAAGACTGGGTGCGAGCAACATTTTGTCTCCGAAAAATAAATGACCGATGGCTCGTCGAGCATCAACATATTTCAATGCCGAGGAAATAAATATTAATT
>DASYAJ010000634.1:0-5785 GCA_036501405.1 Kapaibacterium sp. (SeqCode) | reverse complement strand
TATCGACCGTGGCGGCATAATCCACATTTCCCTTAACGACAAGTGCCCCAAGCGGAATCTGTAATTGCCTCGGATGCTTCAGATCCACTTCTGCGCGGACGGTACTACCCGCAACAATATCGTTATTTCGGTTATCATCCTCGGCCTCAGCAAGCAGCATGCGCGTCTGAAGGTCCAACTCGCCAGTGAAGCGTGTAATACGAGCATATTCGGCAAAGCCGGAACGTTCCGGAAGCATGATCTTCACTTTATCGCCGACATGAAGATAGGGAGCGTATCGTTGATCGAGATAAAGCTCGATTCGAAGCTTATCGATATTCGCAACCGAAACGACGGGCAGCGAGCTTGTCGCGCCGTTCTGCGCATTCTGCACCAGCGCACCAGGATCGGCATAGCGCGCGGTAACGGTTCCAGCAAATGGCGCGCAGATTTCCTCGTAACTTTTCAGACTCTTATATTGCTCGACGGTTTGCTCTGCTTGCTGGAAATTGAATTCCGCTTGTTCGTAGTCCTGTTGCGAAAGCAGTGCTTTTCGGTAGAGATCGCGATCTCGTGTCGCAATCTGGGAATCGTTCCGCATCGTCGCAACAGCCGCGAGATACTGGCGGTCCGTTTCCGGCGATTCGATGGTTGCCAGCAGTTCGCCCGATCGGACACGATCGCCTTTATCGACACGAATAGACTTGAGATAGCCGCTGATTTTCGCATAGAGTGTCGCTGTTTCGAAGGGCCGCGCATCCCCTTCGACTTGCACGGAGTCCTGCGAAGGCGAAATAATAACGCGGGCCGTCTGCACCACAGGGCCTTTTGCCGTAGCATTTGTTAATTTCTGCGTTTCGCGCTTTTCACTGGAACTCCTGAGCACGGTCATCAAGATAACGATGGCCGCAACAGCGAGCACAATAACTCCTCCGAGCAGATACGGTGGGCGACCGCGTGTCGCCGATGTCGTCGAATGGTAGATTGGATGTTTGGCCATATTACGATTGGTCTCCTCTCGTCACATCTCCCGGTTGGTTTCCTGGATGTCCTTCCTCGCCCAAAGAATGGATCGAATCGGAATGGGATGTTTCCGAATGGTGAATTTCGAGCCGTTCTTCCGCATGCTCATCGAATACCTCGCCACGTTCCTCCGCTTCGAACCGCTCTTCCATCACATGCTTGCCCGGTAACTTTTTCCGAAGCAACGAGTAGGCAATGGGGACGATAAATAATGTCACGAACGTCGCCATCAGGAGGCCACCAATGACGGCGCGCCCTAGAGGAGCATTTTGCTCGCCACCTTCGCCGAATCCGAGCGCCATCGGAACCATTCCAATTATCATGGCGAGCGCAGTCATCATCACAGGTCGCAAGCGTGTTTTGCCCGCTTCCAGCGCGGCATCGAAGGCATCTCGGTGTTCTTCCACCCGAATATCGTTCGCAAAATTGACCAGTAGCACGGAGTTCGAAACCGCTATGCCGATCGCCATAATCGAGCCCATCAAGGATACGACGTTGATTGTTGTGCCGGTAATCGCGAGCATCCACAAAATTCCCACCAACGCGCCCGGAACCGCGACCATAATGATAAACGGATCGAGCCACGATTGGAACCACAAGACCATCAAAAGATAGACGAGCACGATCGCGAGAATAATTCCGAGCGTGAACGTTTGGAACGATTGTGTTTTCGTTTCATTTTGACCGCGAACGGTGATAATCATTCCTTTCGGCAATTTGCCTAAGGCATCGATCTTCGCCTGAATATCCGCCGCCACAGAGCCGAGCGGGCGCCCCTCCACATTCGAGGTAATGTCCATAATGCGCTGCACCGTATAGTGATTGATCTGGTTTGGCTCTGCCGTCGTCACAAGTGAAACAAGATTGCCCAGCGGCTCCGATTGTGCGCGTGGCAGGTCGATCGGTGAGGTTGGTGCGGTCTGTGTTTCGCTGGGAACCGCAGTTGGGGTCGAAACTTGCTCCTCGCTCGGAACTAAAGGGTTTTGTCCTGTCACTGGCATCGAAAGCAGATCCGAAATATTCTGCACCTTGTCCAGCGGAGTCTGCACGATGACACGATAATTGACATTATTGACTGGATTCAAAAAGAATGACGGTGCAATTAACCCACTCGAAGAGAGCGAAATGAGCATACTGTTCGTCACGTTCTGCTCCGTCAGTCCCATTTCCGCAGCGCGGGTCCGATCGACATTGAGCCGGATGGTCGGATAATCGAGCACTTCCTTAATCGCCACGTCTGCGGTGCCAGGAACTGTTTTCATCTGATCGCGCAATTTTCGTGCGATGTTGTAATCAATATCTAAAACCGGACCCTGCACCTGCACATCGATCGGCGCGGTAAGGCCGAAGTTCAATACCTGGCTCACAATATCTGCCGATTGAAAATAAAAGACGCATCCTGGGAATTGTTCCGCAAGCGCTTTGCGGATTTGTTTCATATAGCCTTCCGTCGCGTGGTGCTCCGGTTGCAACGAAATGAGGAAATCCGCATCCATCGGAGACGTGTTGTCCGTCGAAACAAAGGCGAGATTGTAGTATGTCGGCACGCCGATATTCACATTCACTGTCGAAAGCTCGGAAGCTGGGATGATTTTCCGCAGCGCCGTTTCGACATTCGCAACAATGAGTTCCGTCGCTTCCAAACGGGTTCCGACTGGCGCGCGCATGTGCATTTTCATCATGCCCGTGTCCGACGTGGGAAAAAAATCGGTCCCGATATAGTTTGGAAGGAAAAGACTGAGGACAAGAATAATTCCTGCGATGACCAATACAAAGGTGGGAATATGCATCATTCGTTCGAGCACACGGCCATAGCCGCTTTGCAATCGATCGAAATGTTTATCGCGCCAGGTATTGAATCGTTTCGAAAATCTTCCGATCGCCCCGAGTTTTTTTCGAGGATCTGAACTATTGTGCTTATCGTCGTGATGATGTTCTTCGCTTCGCATAAGCGCGCGCGCAAGCGAAGGAACTAATGTTCGTGAGAGCAAATAGGACGCGATCATCGCCATCACGACCGAAAGCGCCATCGGCGTGAAAAGATATTTAGCCGGACCTGTCAGCAGCACGACGGGAAAAAAGACGATGCAGATTGCAAACGTCGCCATAATGGCCGGCAGAGCAATTTGCCGCGCGCCATCAAGAATCGCAACCGTTAGCGGTTTGTTCATCGCTCGATTTCGATGGATATTTTCCACCTCCACCGTTGCATCATCGACCAACATTCCGATTGCCAGCGATAAACCGCCAAGCGTCATAATGTTCATCGTGTTGCCGGTCAGCTTCAGCCCGATGATCGAAGTCATAATCGCAAGCGGAATCGACGTGCAAACGATGACGACGCTTCGCCAGCTTCCGAGAAAGAGGAGAATGAGCAGCGATACGAGAATTGTCGCAATGGCGCCTTCCCGCAACAGGCTGTTAATCGTCGAACGAACGTAGATCGATTGGTCGAAATCGATCTTGATGTTCATTCCCGCTGGCGCGGTCGCTTCAATCGAGGGAAGTTTATCTTTCACGGCCTGCACAACGGCCAGTGTAGAGGCATTCGATTTTTTCAACAGTGCAAGATAAGTCGCTCGATGTCCGTTCACGCGAACAATATTTGTTTGCTGTGCAAAAGCATCCGCCACCCGTGCCACATCGCCAAGAAGAATCGTATGACCGTTGACGACTTTCACTGGTATTTGCTTGAACTGATCGAGCGCCGTGGGACTCGAGTTCGTTTCGACATTATATTGGATATCGCCGATACGGGCCACGCCTGCGGGAACGATTACGTTCGAGTTTTGCAACGCCAGCACGACATCGCTCGCTGAAAGCCCGCGTGCTGCAAGCTGCGACGGATCGATATCGACAGAAATCTGCCGATTCTTTCCACCATACGGAGCTGGTGTCGAAAGTCCTGGAATGGTGAAAAGGCTAACACGAATGAAGTTCAACCCATAATCGAAGAGCTGTTCTTCCGGCAGCGTTTGGCTCGATACCGTCATCTGCGCCACCGGAACGTTCGAGGCATTATATTGAATGACAATTGGCGGCTGCATCCCGGGCGGCATCGAGTGGACAATCGTATTGCCAAGCGCCGAGATTTGCGCGATTGCTGAACCAATATCCGTTCCCTGCTCGAAATAGATACGCATCAGGCCGATGCTGTTGATCGATTCGCTCTCGATCCGCGTAATGCCGTTGACAGTCGTCGAAAGCGCACGTTCATCCAGGAGCACAACGCGCCGCTCCATGTCGGTCGCCGAGAGTCCGTCATAACTCCAAACGACCGCCACGACCGGAATATCGATCGTCGGGAAAATATCGACAGGCATGCTCTGGATCGAGAGCACACCCATAATCATGAGGAAGATCGCGACAACCGCCACGGAATACGGGCGGCGCAACGCTAGCCGGACTATCCACATAGTCTATGCAAACAGTAGTTCGTGAGAGCCAAAAAATTAACGGATAATAATTACGAAAGTGCGAAAACAAAGTGTTCCTCAAAATAATCTCTGTTTCAACAATGAGTTTTGAGTCATTCTGCCGAATACCTTAGCCGTAACCGTCAGGCCACGATGTAAAATCCTGGAAACGTTTTTTACTCGTCGTGACCTAAAAGGTCATGACCTAAAAGGTCACGACGACACATATCATGCGAATTCTCTGTTGGAACGTAAACGGCATTCGTGCCGCGCAAAAAAAAGGTTTTTTGGATTTCGTCAAGCGCGAAAATCCGGATGTGCTCTGCCTGCAAGAAACCAAAGCAATGGCTGAGCAGCTCGATGAGGAACTCATCAAAATCGAGGGGTATACGTCGCACTTTTTTAGCGCGGAGAAAAAAGGGTATTCCGGCGTAGCAATCTACACGCGACCGAACCCAACGAAAATTACATCTGGCTGCGGCGCAACCCGGTTCGATTGCGAAGGTCGTGTTATCTCAGCGGACTTCGGTGATTTCATTCTCTACAATATTTACTTCCCAAATGGCGGACGCGGACCAGAGCGCGTTCGATACAAACTCGATTTTTACGATCACATGCTCGAAGAGTGGCAGGAACTTCGTTCCGAAGGGCGGGAACTGATTATCTGCGGCGATTACAATACCGCGCATAAAGAGATTGATGTCGCACGGCCGGTCGAATGGGCGAAGCAATCGGGATTCCTTCCCGAAGAGCGCGTCTGGCTCGATAAGATTACCGACATGGGCTATATCGATGCGTTCCGCACGTATAACCAGGAACCGGAGCAATACACCTACTGGGATAACTTCCGTAACAACCGCGAGCGCAACATCGGCTGGCGTATCGACTTCTTCATGGTCACCGAAGCACTCATGCCGAAAGTTCGCAACGCCGCGATCTATCCCGACGTGATGGGCAGCGACCACTGCCCGATCGAGCTGGTGCTGGCGTAGTTACGATTAATAGCGATAAATATTCGGAAGGGTTAGTTCCAAATTATATTAGCTGTCCTCACCAAGTCGATCTCCCCATTCACCGTGCTTGTGAAGCATCCAAAGATAGAGACAGCCAAAGATAAAGCTAAATAGGAAGAAATGGAAAATGTCATCCAAAAAATAGCCTCGGTGGTAGGATGTCTGACTGCCTGCTCGCCAACGTGAAATCATCCCACAAAAGGAAAGGAAGTAATTAAAGCCGATTGCGAGAGCACTTGCAATCGGAATGGAGTAGAGTTGTCCCCAGCCTCGCCAGCCTGACGGGAATTGTTTTTTACCGATGTAGAATGCAAGCCAGCAGAAACAAAAGAATCCTAGGAACTTATAAATGTA
>DASYAJ010000633.1:0-3608 GCA_036501405.1 Kapaibacterium sp. (SeqCode) | reverse complement strand
AGCACATACTTTGGCGGCGTTTGCCAATTGTTGTAGGCATATTGAAGGAATGATTTTATGGCCTGAGCCGAGCAGCACCCGCCATTGAACTCATCGTAGATATTCGCGACATCGATCAGCTTGCCGGTCACACGATTCGTGCTTTCGCGATAACTTAATAAGTCCTGAAGCGGCACATGGACGTTGTTATTGCCTTTGGAAAGATGGTCGCGGTTCGTGATAATGAGATACTCACCGGAATTATTTGGCGAAGCAAGCCCGACGAAATCGTCCCGCAGATATTTATAGGGCTTGAGTTTCGCCATGTCCGAAACAGCGATGAATTCGTCGGATGCGTTCGCAACATCCACCTGAAAGACAGCTTGGGTTCCCGAAACCACATTTGGGTTCGTGACAATCGCCACGTTCGAAATTTTCGAAATCCCTTTGCGATAAATGGAAATATCGGTGCGATCGAAGTTCCCAATTGTGAATTGATAGAGTCCCGGCGTGCTGAATTGCGGCGCGCGAAACGTGACCGTATCGTGGAACGCGTCGTACATCCGGTTGTATCCGATGTCGAGCCAATCGAATCCGAAGCGGCAGCCCGAAATCGTCGTCTGCTTTTGCTGCGCGACGGTCAGTGTGACGGAACGAATCCCGGCGTTCGTATCGAGAGGATTCACGCCCAAAAGCTGCGCCGAAGCGATATTCGAAACCCGCTGCGAAGCCGTGTCGGTCGATAGGAACTTTAATGTTTGGCTGTCCCACACACCATGCAGCACGAACTGGCCATTGATCGAGATCATGCAATCGTCTTCGCTATCGACGTTCGGCAACGGGTTTCCTTTTTCATCGGTGGAACCGCGATCGAAATGGGAAATGCCTTGCAAAGCAGCACGGAACGAAATCGGCCGGTTTTGCCGAACGTCCGGAAAGGGAACAATAATATTGTCGGTGTACGTCGCTGGACCCAATCCTCCCGTCCACAAAATGGCCGTAAAGAGATGATCGCGGAGATCGGAACTTTGATCGATGTCCGAAATATCGAGCGGATCCATCGCTTTCGGATTATCGATTTCGTAATGCAGGACCGACGCGAAGGAACTATCGCGAAGATCGACATAAAAGCTATCGCGCGGATAGGGTGAACTTTTCGCTGTGCGAATTTCGCCCGTCTCTTCCACCATCCGCTTCACACCGCTGGCGGGAATCGGCGAATCGTGGCTTCCCCAAACGAGAAAATAAATATTGTTCTTCGTATCGGGATCGAAATAAAAATCGGTGTTCGTCGTGCCTTGATAAAGTTCCGCCGCGCCATAGAACTCGATGTAATCGTCCGTGTGGAACGCGCCATCGTGATGAAGATCGTACACATACACCGCAATCTGCTGGCCTTTATTGATAATCCGAAGTGTCGCCGGATCGATGACGCTGGGGTCGATCCCAAAATTTTGCAGATCGCTAAAGGTGACGTGATAGATCCCACTCTGCCGAATATACATTCGATAAACATTCCCATCGTCGGATTGAATGCCGGGCGATTGCACGACATCGCCGACCGACTGGATCTCCATTCCTTTTCGCACGGCCGCTCGTGCTTTGAATGCCGCATTCGAGACCTTGAACGGCTCGCTCAGATCATTCACCGGAAGCGAAGAGAGTCCCGCGGGATCGGTAATCGTGAGAACGATTTTTCGCGCTGCGCGAATTGCGCTTGCTCCCGTGCGGTCGAGAATTCCCAGTTCTAATCGGGAAATATCGGCCTCTCGCATTCTGCCAATGAAAGAAAGTGCGGCATATCCCACGCCGTGATGCACGGTCGAAGCCGGAAGGGAACGATGCACGCCCCTCTTGCGCGTTCCATCGAGGGCGACATCGGAACTAAATTGAGAGGAAAGATCGAGATGCGCCGCATTCAGCGTCCTATCGTTGTGCGAAATAACTGTGACGCTGGCATTTTTCGAAACGCGCAGTGGGATGGAAATCGCCGCAAGCGGATCGCCATTTGCAATCTGCCCATGCACAGCACGCAGCCGCAGCGATTTCTGCAGCGTATCGAAGGAGGGACGCGGCAGCGTGATTTCCAGCGTGACCGTATTGCCAGCGCGTTTCAGTTCCCTTATGCGGACCCCTGCGGATTGTGCGGCGCCATCGATTCCCGCTGGCTGCGTGGAAGCTTTCGGAGCGAGAGTAGGCTGCGCAATAATCCGTTGTGCGACAGTAGGCTGCGGAAAAGAATGCTGCGCGCGCGCGCCCGCCGCGAGGAGCATTATGCTCATCGCAATGGCAAATATTACGGCTTTCAGCGCAGATTTCTTGAGCGCGGGCTTCAAAGTTCTATGAATTGGCAAACGAGATTCCGCAGGAAGTATTGCGCTCGAAGCGAGGCGCTCAAAGCGAGGTGTTCGAAGCGGGGCAGCGCTTCGGGCACTTTCGGCGGATTTTCAAAGAAAGCTTCGGCCACTGGGCAACGGACCAAAACCTTCCCTTCGTTAATCGCTCATTCTAACACAAAAATTCCGCAGGTTCCGTTCAATTCCCTGAAGAAAATCCCAGAAGAAAAAAACGCGATTTTAATCGCGAAGGCCGGCGCTACGACCGGGGCGCATTCCAGGCATAAAGAGAATGGACGATATTTCTATTCCTCGGGTTGACGAATTCGGTTTCTTTTCTCATTCCCAACCGTTCGGCAACGCGCTGGGACTTCGTGTGATCGTGCGCCATGTGCGCAATCATGCGCGGCAATCCCTTCTCTTTCCCGAATCGAAGAATCGCCAATGCTGCTTCGGTCGCGTAACCCTTCTGCCAACGATCGGCCTGAAGGATATATCCCAGGTCCACTTCCGGATTTCCATTGACCTCGACGCGCATCAAACCGGCATCGCCGATTTGGGCATTGGTCTCTTTTAAGAGAAGCGCCCATCGTCCAAAGCCGTTTGCGGCATAGGACGCAATCGCCCGTTCGATCCAATTTCGGGAATGTTCTTCGGTAAACGGACTCGCCCAGAATTTCATCGTAATAGGATCGGATTGAATGCGATTCAATGAGGGGACATCTTCCAAGGTGTATTCGCGAAGCAACAAACGAGAGGTTTCAATCATAGGAAGAAATGAGTTCGAGCGCAGAACTTCAGCACTTAGCACCGAGCAAAGAGCTCACGACCGGGATTGAACCGGTGACCTCGTCCTTACCAAGGACGTGCTCTACCAACTGAGCTACGTGAGCGAATGTGGAGCAAACGAATGTGGTGCAAACTTTAGTTTGCCACCACATTCGAGGAGCCGCAAACGAACGTTTGCAGCACAACTTCCGTGGGCAGAGAAGGATTCGAACCTTCGTAGACTATCGTCAACAGATTTACAGTCTGTCCTCGTTGGCCACTTGAGTATCTGCCCGTGTGGTACAAACGTTCGTTTGCAATTCCTTCGAGGGGAGCTGCAAACAAACGTTTGCACCACATTGAGAGCCGGCAATCGGACTTGAACCGATGACCTGCTGATTACAAATCAGCTGCTCTACCAACTGAGCTATGCCGGCTTACAATTTTCTTGGAGCGGGAAACGAGGGTCGAACTCGCAACCTACAGCTTGGAAGGCTGTCGCTCTGCCAATTGAGCTATTCCCGC
>DASYAJ010000632.1:0-8931 GCA_036501405.1 Kapaibacterium sp. (SeqCode) | reverse complement strand
ATTCGCGAACGCGGAGCATGTGCTCGATACGCTCCTCGATGGTCTCGATATGACCATAGAGCATGGTCACATTGGAATTGATGCCTAAGCGGTGCGCGGTACGATGGACTTCGAACCATGCTTTCGCGCCGATCTTCTGATGAAAGAGCCGCTTGCGAACACGCTCGGAAAAAACTTCGGCACCACCGCCGGGCATCGTGCGAAGTCCTGCATCCCAAAGTTCCCGCAACACCTGTTCGTGCGATTTCTTGAATTTCTTCGAAAAAAAGTCGATTTCGACCGCCGTAAATGCCTTTACATCGACGTTCGGAAAATTGGTTTTGATCTCGCGGACCATCCCCGTGTAAAATTCCCATGGCCATTTGGGATGAAGTCCCGCGGTAATATGCACTTCATGCAGATCTGGCCGCAGCTTCGAAAGCATTTCGGCAATCGTCATTTCATAGCCCTCCGGCGAATCGGGCTTGACCGCAAAATCGCAGAACTTGCAGGAAAGGACGCAAATGTTCGTCGGTTCGAGCTTACGATTCAGCACGAAATAGACGGAATCGCCCGATTTTTGGCGAGCAACGTAATTAGCCATGCGGCCAACGCCTATGAGATCCGGCGAGGCGAAAAGAGTCAGGCCATCCTCTTTGGAAAGCCGCTCACCGGAGCGGACTTTTTGCCAAATCGGTAATAACGAAGGGTCTCGGAATGTGAAAGGATCGGGGTTCATGCGGTAATACGACGTGCGATGCCGTTCCTTAACATATTCCTGAGTATTAGGACTCCTGAAAAATCTATTTTCCACGCTAATGAATTGTAGCTTCTGAAAGCATCGTATATTTGTCAGGCTGAGATAGCGACAATCGTCGTAAAGTTACGATAATTTCCCAATTTATTATGATGAAGCGTCATTTTTGCATACTCATACTGTTCGTGCTCGGTTTTTCTCCGATCGCGTCAGCACAATCCCCGCTGATATTCCAGAACGACACTGTCTTTCATTCGGTCGTCGATCGTCTCGTTTATGGCGGAGCGGGATTCCAGAACGCTTCGTACACACGAGATCTTCGGATCAAGGACATGTACTTCGCGCATCAGAGCGACAGCATTTTCATAGTCGATTCGAAATTTACCGATTTCGATTTTGTGCTTCCTTCGCAATCCTTCAGTTCGATCGACTTTCGTTTCCGATCCCCGAAGATGGAGACCACCGTTTACGATACCCTCATTACCGTCTGCGAATACACGGATGACTCGACGAATATTTTCTATCTGCGGCGGCCCTATGTGGGAACGACGACGAGCGATAGTTCTTCCGACTCCGCTCGTGTTTGTGTGTACGGGCATGATTGTAATTTTCTCGACCCCGTTAACATCGGCGATACCGCATTCGGCGTGCTCTGTTATGAATTGGAATTTATTCCTTACGATACGGTCTCGATCTACAGTATTCATTTTACGGGAAGAGATTCCGCATCCTTTCATCTTATCGATAGCACCTTTCCTAAAGTGGGAGATGGGATCGTTAGTTTCCATAGCCGGATCAGCGCACCTTATTATTTTACTCCCGACCGCACGACCGGCGTAAAACGCTACACGGCTACGGCAATAGCGAAGATGACTTCTTCCGATGGGGTCTACTGCCATGAATCGGACATTGATGTTACAGGATACACAGCGTTCCCGCGACAGGACACGATACCGGTCAATCTCTTCGGTTCAGATTCCTTAGCACTGCATTTTTCGGTTGATTCTACGATTTTTAGTCATGTACTTGTATTTAAGAATAATTCATCGTTTGCAATAAAGATCGACAATGCTTTTACGCAACCCGGCGATTGCTTTGCGTACGACTGGATCTACCCTGATTTCGGAAGCCGAATTGAACAAAACGGATATTTTTGGGTAGGTTTGCATTATCACGGCGATTCGACTTTCGCCGGAGAAGACTGCTCCGATACACTCTACATTTCGGAAGAAGGAATCCAGAGCATTCTAAGATTCCCAATGCATCAGGGTGTATTGCAGGCTGCTCGGGTTGGAAATTCCACGCAGGATATCCATCTTTCACTGAACCCAAATCCATCGAATGGTCCGGTCGATATCGAGACGGGTTCAAATGGAACTCTCGGTACGATTGATATCTACGATATTCTCGGAAACCTCGTAGCACACCACATCGGGTCGCAATGGCAGTGGGATGGCATGAAGATGAATGGAGTCCCAGTTCCGAATGGAATTTATATCGTTCGAATAAGCTCGAATGGCCGTGCAGCTTCTCAGCGCTTTGTGATGGAACGATAGTTTAGGGATAGAACCGAATACCCACTCCACCATCGACTCCCACGCCGGTATTCGGCACAAATGCAATCAATGGCCCCACTTCAGCAAAGATCTCAATCGGAGTTCGACGAGGGATAATGTTAACTCCAAACATTACCCGCACCCCTACTCCGAGGTGATCCGGACCATCATCCCGGTGAGGACGGTCGTTAAAAAAGTGGTTATCTCCATTGCCAAACGCGAGACCAAGGCCTGGCCCAGCATACATTTTTACAATCGAGCTATGGAACGCATCGAAGTGCCAAAGATAATCGGCCTGCAGACGCAAAGGGCCGAAGTAGGACCCACCAAAATCTGCTACAAATGCCTGATCGGAAGCAGTCCAGAGTTTCACGGTCACCCCAAGAGGAGTTCCTAGGACAATTCCAAATCCGAACGACTTCCCTTCGGGTCCTTGCGCGCTTGCTACGGATGAGCTAAGAAAAAAAAGTGAAAAAATCGCTATCGTTCGTAGGGAATAGCGATGGATGAGGCACGAATTTCGAGGAACACTGATCATGATTTCTATACGAATAATTTTCTATGAACCTCAACATAAACCATACCGACAATTTCGGTTTTATCCTTGGCCTCCTTTGCATTGTTATTTCGCACCCGGCTTTTTCTCAAAATTCGGATTCCACCAGTGCATCCACCAATGTGGACAGCACAAAAAGCGAGCACTTCTCAAAGCGCGGTTTTGCAGGTGCTCCCTACGTCCGATATGAACCGGAAACAGGATTAGTCGGCGGTCTTGTCGGGATGTACTATTACCATCTCGGCTCGGACGAGAATGAGAAGCTTACGCGTCCCTCGGATTTTTCCGCTGGCGCCAGTTATTCACAACAGCATCAATCGACGTTCGGCATCAATTACGATGTCTATTTTCCTCACGATGCCTACTACTTAACCGGTGGATTTCACTACCAGCAATTTCCGCTGGATTTTTTTGGCGATGGGGATCATACTCCTGCCACTAATATCGACGAATACACGCCACTATACCGTGGATTGACATTCGATTTCACCAAAAACATTTTTCGCAGTAGATATGGCGAAGGATTGAATGTCGGAATTGAAGGAGAATTTCGAAACGATCATATTCTAAAATCGGATTCGGGAGGGTTGATTGCGACCGGACAAGTTCCCGGCGCTGCTGGTGGTGTGTCGAATGGATTAGGTGTTGTCGCTATTTACGACACGCGTGATAACACCTATTCCACACACAAAGGGCAGTATGAATCGGTCGATGCGGAATTTTATGGTAAGGCCCTTGGGAGCGATTACTCTATCGAACGGTACACGGCCGATCTTCGGAAATTTTATCCCATCGCGAAAGACCAGACGCTGGCGTTTCAATTTTACGGAGTCCTTGCGAATGGAACCGTTCCATTTTACATGATGAACGGACTGGGCGGAGATCAAAAATTGCGTGGATACTATTTACTGCGCTTCCGCGATAACGATGTTGCGTTGCTGCAAGGCGAATACCGGTTCCCCATCTGGTGGCGCTTTGGCGGTGCAGCGTTTGTCGGCGCTGGAGAGGTTGGGCACACGCTTTCAAATTTCACGCTGAATGGGATTCATCCTTCTTATGGTCTTGGCCTGCGCTTGCTTGTCGTGAAAGCGGAACACTTGAATGCCCGTTTGGACTACGGCTTCGGCACCGATTCACACGAACTTTATTTTTCGATATTGGAGGCGTTCTAAAAATCATGGGTGCATCCGATACAATCGCAAGGTATCGAATCCTTTCATTCCATCGGCGGAGTAGCTGCGGCCAATGTCAGTATAGCAGCCGACGGATTCGAACACTTTGATGGCATGTCCATCGAGCCAGTCGAGGACAAGCCGATCGTTTTGCGTGGGATCTAAAACACGCGAGGAATTATAAGAGACGAGATAATCTGCGCGACTCCCGTTCGGCGAACGATCGCGCACCCACGCTGCGCTGGGTGCGTCGAGAAAAAGCGGCACGATTGTTTGAATTCGGGGCCACTTTTCCATAACGTATAAGGCCGCCGGATAGCCAACGACACGAATGCGTGAAGCAGAATCTTTTTCAAGTATTTCTTTGACCGAATGTAACGCATTGGAATTATTCAGCACAAGCTTTGCGGAATACATCGCTTCCTCGTCAGCATTTCGCATAAAGAGGACCGTTTGAGCTCCAAGGAAAGCGACGATAAGAGTTCCAATCGCCCATCGAAGGGAATTTCGTTCGATGTTCGTCCACAACTGGTCCGCAACAAGTGCAATAAGTACGGTGATTGCCGGTAACACGTAAATATAATAGCGCGGAACGATCATTTCGAGATAAACAATCGAAAACAGGATGAGACCAACGGCGCCAGCCCATTCGATGACCACGCTGCTGAAATGTTTTTTCTTTATCAGAAAATAGATGATTCCAACAAGTAGCATCATCCCAATTCCAATGTAGGCGGGCGACCACTGCCGAACGATAAACCATCGATACAAGAGATTCCCACGTTCTGCGCCCGGAGAAAAAAATCGGTAGAGTGGAAGCGGAACATGGTCGAACGGTCCGAGCAGATCGAATCGGCCCGCACCCAAATAATAGACCAACGAGAGAAGCGCGAGACCGCAGGCGGTGGTGAGCACCATTTGTAAAAGAGACTTCGGCTTCCGCCAGATCTTTCGCCGCCACATCAGAAACAGTACCGCAAGAAAGCAATCGATCCAAACATGCGCGCTCACCATGAGACCGGCGATGAGCACCAAGCCAATTGCAACACCAGATGGCGGAACTGTCCGCGAGATATTCGTTCCGTTTGGCGGGATAAGAAATGCAATAAGCAAGAGGCATGAGAATCCCACGAAAATATCATAGCGCGCGCAGTGGGACATGATAAGAAAACAAGGAGTCGCGGCAAACGCAAGAACTCCGAAGAGTGCCACGTTTCTGCGAACGCCATATCTTCGAGCAATAAAATAAATTGCTGCAAGCACAAAAATCGCGACCACGAAAGAAGCGGTTCGTCCAGCATCAACAAGGTTCGCGCCGATCATACCCGCTCCTCCATACAAGAGCGAGGAGATCCAGACGCTCCCCTTCACGATTCCCGAGCCTTGGGAAAAAATGGAACCCACTGCAAGCGGATACGAATAAATGCCGCTCTTCACCTGCGCGACACTTTCGGACATCGCTTGCGTTTCATCGCCCGACCAGTAAATCCAGGAATTGGGAACCGGGTAGGTGTAGAGCGAGCGCGCATTCTGGAACAGCACAAAAAGAATGCTGCAAAGGAAAAGAACCGTTATGACACGGTCAAGTTTCATCGATGTTCGCTTCTCACTTGTGATATTCATAGACGCGCAGCGTATCGAGATTTGCTAAATTGGCGGGATCGTATGGGCGGTCCATGTCCGTAAAAGCTCCCGGTCTTTCAAGAATGAGTTGCCCACCGGACCGGGCAACCCATTCGGCATTGGAATCGGCAATGGAACGGTTCCCGTTCTCGTATGGGAAATAAACAATTGCAAAGTCGATATGGGAACGCTTCCATACGTCGGCGCGAGAGAGTGATCGGTCCGTCCGCCAATCGTAGAGGACCGGCGTTAGGAGTTGCGCGGAATCGTCCATAACGGCATTTTGCCCCGGAACCGCCGCAAAAATGCGGGGCGAACCCACATGTGGCATCCTCGCATAGCGTTCGTGAATGAGACGGAGCGCATCGCGCAGGGCCGATTCGTTTTGTTCCGAGATTGTTTCCCCCACCGTTCCCATTCGGAGCACCGTATTTCCATACTGCCATAATCCTTCGGCGATGCAGACGACCAGAACGACCTGAAGCACTCGCGCGTGCGTTCGCGGGAATCTTTGAATAAGGAACGACAGTAGGACTAAAAAACTGAGGACAATCGTCGGAAGCACATAAATGAAATAGCGAGGCCAATAGTATTCGATATAAACCGAGGAAAGCACAGCAAGCGCTACACAGACAAGGAATCTTCGCTCGCGTATCGGAAGCTCGGAAAATGCAACATTCAACCGGAACTTTGCCCATGCAAGTGCAGCAATAAAAACCACGGCGATATACAGAATGGCCGGCGCCCATGCCTTCGCGATAAAATAGCGCCAGAAGTAGTTCGTATAATGCGCGCGAGGGTGGAAAAGGCGCGCAAAAGGCATGGTGGAATTCTGATCGGTAAACGGCCCTAAGATATTAAGCGAGCCAAGCAGCACGTATTGAATTCCGAGGAGCAATAAAAATCCCATGGCGGCGATCGCAACCACAACCGCAAGTCGCCGTGTGGAACGAAACACGCCTGCTTGCCAGATTGCATACAGCATCATTGGTGCTCCGATAATGAGCACATGACCATTGATGAGCAGCGAACCCGGAAGCAATAACCCGAAAAGAAGATCGCGTCCCTTGGAATTTTTTTCAACCGCAATCGGCAATATCCCTGCAAGAAGAAGCATGGAAAGTCCGACCACCATATCGGGCCGCGCCGAATGGCTCGTCGCAAAAAAGCAGACTGTTGAAGCCAGCAGAAGCAGACCGGCAGCTCGAAGCAGAGTGGGAATGTTATATTGCTTCGCTATCCGCCAGAGCGCAATCAAAGTTCCAATCGCAATGAATGCCGTAACGATTCTCCCCACATCGATGCTATGCCCAGGAAAGAGAAGAAGTGGAAACGCATAGAGGAATGCGGTGATGTAACAGCTTCCGAAAATGAGTCCTGAAGATTCCGCAAACGCGGAGCCAGGTGCCGTCGGATTAACGTAATGTCCTGTAAGAAAAAAATGTTTATATTCAGAAAGGAGCCATGTTTCGTCGCCCGGCCACCATGTCCATGTGTTCGCGACCGGCGCAACAAAAAGATAGCGCAGGTTGAGAACAAGAACAGCAAGGATCGCGGCAACGATGACGGCAAGAATAAGCTTGACGCGCAGAGTCATTTCAATGGCAAATAGGTCTGGGCAATAGAGGCTGGAAATGGAACAAAAGTTTTGTCGTTTCGCTCCCGAAGCGCATAACGGGACTACCAAAAGGTCCCTGTCGCGATTGATTCGCAAGCGTACCAGACCACCCCACTGATGAGATGAAGTGCAAAAAGGCTGCTGAGAACGACGAACGATTTATTCCAACGCGTTTCCTTTGGTTTCGAATACAAATCCTGAAGAACGAATTTCATCGAGACGAGAAACCAAAGGAAGAGGCCGATTTGACCCGAAAAAAAGAAATTCCCATCGTAGAGTCGGACGCCTGACTCCGCTAAAAAATAGGATTCGAACGCGCCAAACAGGAATAGCATAAACCCTGTCATGTAAAAGCGGTCCCGCATCGCTTCTTTTCCATACACGATAAGCACACCCAGCGGAAACAGGATGGAAAGAAGAAACCGGGGAAATAAATAATGGGAACGTGCCGCATAAACCAAGAACGGCGCGAAAATCACACTCGCTGTTGTATCGGCTTCATAATGGGTGAAAAATGTGAAGTAATACTGCCAAGCGAGCACGGCGATTGCTGGCAGGACCGTTCCCAACACGATGAACCGAAATGTCGGCATTTCTTTTTTCCAGATCGTCCACAATGCAGAGAGCATCGAGGCGGGAAGCATAATTGTCGCGTAATTTGGCTTCGTCAATGTCGTGAGTATCATCAGGAGGGCGCTCCAGATTGTCAGGCGCTTCGACACTTGCAGCGACGCAAGGGCATTAGCAAAAATCAAAAAATGGATGAGAAGCAAGGGACGGCTGAGCAGCAACGGGGGATTGTGATAGGTTGTAATCGCAATATATCCGATATAAAGATTATGGCGAAAGAGCGTGACAATGCTTACCGGCGCTAGGATCATCGAAAAGATCGTGAGGATCAGTGGAATGAACGTAGAAGCAGAAATTGGAACGACTTTTTTCCAGAACATCCAGAGGACGGTCGCACAAAAAAGGTCCGACAAAAAAACGAAACCTGCACCCAAGGCTGTGTAACTCAGTCCGGGAAAAAGCAGCGATGCGAGTGCCACGAGTCCCGGATAGATGAAGTGCGGCTTCGTGATGGTGCCGTGCAGCTTCATCGGGGTGACGAACTGCGCGTAGTTCACAAAATCGAGCGACGTCGTATTCTGGTGCGTGGCTACACGATAGACATTGAAGCCGAAGATAACAGCGGTAATGGCCAGAACCACATACCACTCGCGGGACTTCCAGAGGGTGAAAATGTTTAAGGGGGTGTTCAAGTTGGTGAATAAGGCGCGAATGAAATGTAACACGAGGATGTTAAAAAAATTCTGCCTCGAAGATTGCTTGAACGCATTTCTGAATAGTTTAGTATGGCTTCGCCCACGGAAAAACGTTTCCCAGCTCTCGATGGTCTGCGCGGCGTTGCAGCGCTGATGGTCGTCGCACATCACTCGGCATTTAATTATTGGCTGACCAATTTTTTCGATAAAGTCTATTATCGGACGACGGGCCTGCTTTGGATTGGGGTCGATCTGTTTTTCGTGTTATCGGGATTTCTCATCACGAACATCCTTTTAGAGAATCGAAGGTCCACGCATTATTTCCGAGGGTTCTATGGAAGAAGATTCGTAAGAATTTTTCCCTTGTACTATACCTTTCTTGCCGTATTGTATTTTGTCGTTCCA
>DASYAJ010000631.1:0-2634 GCA_036501405.1 Kapaibacterium sp. (SeqCode) | reverse complement strand
GGACGCGGGAAAATCGTGGAATCTTATTCGGCAGGGGCAGTTCCCAGTTGCTATTCGCGAAACAGGCCGGGGCGTGTACTATACGGACCGCGATCTCGATCCTGGCGTCATGTTTTCAAACGACACAGGAAAAACCTGGGTTAATATCGCGACGACGGTGCAGGCGCTTGGGATCGATTTTATGAACGACGCGGTCGGTTTCGTTTCATCGCAGGCCACAAGCACGCTTTGCCCGCACCTGCTCACAACCGATAGCGGCAAGACATGGCAGAGCATCGCGGCGACATCCGAGGCGTGGACTCCGTACGCGGACCCCGTTACGCAAACCGTTCTCCTCGCCAGCGAACGCGATCCACTGAAGTTTGTCACGCAAACCGCTGTGCTGCAATGTCCGATTTCTACCGGCGCGGAAAACCGGCTTCGGACATACAGCGATTCGGGGCTCACGGGTGGAATTGCGGGTTCCCATGTCTGCCGGTCTGTGATTTATGTTCAAGGACGGCTACCAGCTACCTTTTCGCCGATGGGAATTATTCGTACGATGGACGGCGGCGCAACATGGAAATTTGTTGGAGGGCCCTCCAACATCAACGATAAACGTTTTGCGGTGACGGGTCGCGGGGCCGTTGTTATTGCATTCGATAATGCTGGAACTGTTTGGCGCACGACCGATGGCGGCGATGGAACACTTTCGCCCTCGGTGCTGCCCTTCACCTCGCTTGCGATTTCCACGGACTCGGTGCGTTCCACACTCTGCGATAGCGCCACGGCCGCATTTGTCGTAACCTACCATGCGTGCGATTCTATCCGAATCGCGTCGGTATCGTTCACGAACGACACACTCCAGGAACTGCATCTTATTCGGGATTCCTTCCCATTCGTGCCTGTGGCTTCGAGCGATACCGTGAAGATAGAATATACTCCGAAAAGAGCAGCGGATTGGACGGCTGACCTTCGGGTTACCATCGAGCAGTCCGACGGAGCGATCGAGGATACAACACTGACGTTTCGCTTCACGGCGTTCTCTGCTCTGAAAGGCGCTCTTGCATTTTCCACACTCAACGCAACCGGCGCGATCGCATTCGATTCTGCAAGTCTCTGCTCGAGTACGTTACAGACCGTCACGATTCGGAACGCCGGGTGCGGCCCGCTCACGGTCGATTCGTTGGAACTGTCACGACCGGAATTTTCTCGGTTTTCCCAATTTCATCCCTTCGAATTAGATCCTGGCGATACCCGAACGTTCCTGATTCAATGCTCACCCGATACCATCGGCAAAATCGAGGGAACACTCGTTGTACTAAGTTCCGAAGGGATCGATTCCGTAAAACTGATTGGGAAAGGATTTGCGACGGTGACGTCACTTTCCATCGTCGTTCCCGTTCCGATCGTAGCGCCACAGTGCGATTCGATTTCTTTCGCCGTCGCAATTCAGAACTTGGCCTGTAAAGCATTTGCTTTCGATTCAATCACGGTAAACGCGCCATTTCGAGTTGTTTCCATTCCCAATGCGGATTCGATCCATCCTGGAGAGACGGCCCAACTTGAGCTGGAATTTGCGCCGGATAGAAATGGACCAGACACGGGTTCGCTCGCGCTGAAACTTTCCTATTCGGGTTCCGGTGTGTACGATACGACGGTCTCGATTGTCGCAACCGGATCGACGGGATCCGCGCGTTTTGCAATCGCTTCCGATTCGCTCGAAATGGGAACGGTTCTCATCTGCGCTGAAGCGTGGGATACGCTCTGGGTCCACAGCAGCGGCTGTGCGCCGATTTCGCTTTCTGCGGTACTCGGATCATCGGCGGGCTTTTCGATGGTCCATGAGCCTGTAGCAATCCTTGTTGCCGGGGATTCGGATTTTGTTGCAATCCATTTTCAACCGGGAACTACACTTGGAACGGAAACGACGGATCTTATTCTGACGACGAATGTCGGGAACGATACAATCCCTGTTTCGGCTACAGTCACTGCAAGCGGCGGGAAGATCGCGTTAAGCGTTCCTCAGAATCTCCCCTCTTTTACATGTCAATCGAAACTGTTTTCCTTTTCGATCGCAAATGGCTTATGCGATTCGGTCGTCGTCACAAAGTTTCTTCTGGGCGGTAATGACCCGCAGGACTTCAGCCTTTCCGACACGTTGCCTCTTACGCTGTCATCGCAGTCCGATCATTCGTTCCAAGTAGAATTCTCTCCGTCGGATACGAGTATTCGTTCCGCCACGATACAGATTTCGATGCAGGAGCTCAATGGAACGGTCCACGATACGGTCCTTACGATTAATGCAATCGGGCTTGCGGTCCCGCCGATTGAAGTGGCATTCGGCGTGACAAACTTCAGTGCCGGAATCGCACAAACGGTAACGATTCCAATTGTCGCAAAGCACGGAAGCACCACCGGCCTTGCGCGTTTCAATTTTACCTTGCGATTGAACACCGATCTATTGACGCCGCTTTCCATCGATGCGAATGGCGCGTTTGGGAATGCTTCCATTAAACAGATTTCCGCCATAGGGAAGGACAGTGCTTCGTTCGAGTTGGAATTTCCACAAAATACCGTACTCGATTCGGGCGAACTCTGTGAAATTGTCTGCCAGCCGTTTGTGACAACGGTTACATCCACGCCGATTGACCT
>DASYAJ010000630.1:0-3197 GCA_036501405.1 Kapaibacterium sp. (SeqCode) | reverse complement strand
GAATTCAAGAAAGCGGAAGATGCCGATAACAAATATTGGGATGGGCGGCTGAAAATGCTCGTAACCCGTATCTCCGATGAGGAAAAGTTACAGCAAAAACACGCCGCGAAACAGCAGGAGATTAATACCGATCTTGAAAATCTGCAGGACTCTTCTATCCAGGATAAAACGAAGCGGGAAACCGCCGAAGAGAATCGCCGATATGCACGGGAACAAAAAACGATTCTCGATCAAGCCGATGGAACGCGGATCACGCACGACCAAATTAATCAGCAGCTTGAATTTGCCGAAAAAGATCATTGGGCAAAAATAACCGATATTACGGATGAGGGTTCCGATAAAACCGTTGCGCAATTTGACAAAATGGGCGCGGCGGTCGGTCGATTCGGCGAGAAATTGCAAGGCAACGTGAACGATGCGAAGAATTGGGGTACGCTGCTTTCCACCGCTCTCCTTATTGGTTACGACGCATTCGAGCACGGCCAGAAGCATACAGCAACGAAGCCCGATGAGTCATGGCGGCGCAATGTGATTCCGGACATTCCGAATACGGGAGATTGGACCTCGAAAGTATTTCCTTCGCCTTCCGTTACCAGACCGGAATCGTTTCAGAACAAAGGCGAAGACTATGAGCGATACATGCAGTTTCTTCGGATGACCTCGACAAATCCGATGCATCTCTATCATGATACGCCCTCGACGCTCGATAAAACTTCCGGAGCGATTCCGTTCGGAGATGGAACCTATGCCGTGCGCGGCGTCGGTAACGATCGGTTGGTTAAGGATAATTCGATGACGAAGAGTAACTACACTGACGAGCGCCGTCAGGATGGCGGGAACTGGTACGACATTAGAACGTTTGCGGACGGACATAAAGATGTTTTTCGATATTCGGAAGCCAACCGATATTCGGGAGACGGTTCGGGGTGGGGGAAGGTTTCGAATACTGCTCTCGCATGGCTGAACAAAAGACAAACGGAACGAAATAGAGGAGAAAATCCAGATGCGAGCATGGGGGCTAATCGGTCAACTGTGGGGGACTTACATAGTTCCCTTAATCGCTTGGCTGGTCTTGGCAAAGGTGCTATTGGTGGTGTTGCGGATATTCTTCCCTCAATCGGAGCAGCGATTGCGCCACACTCTTTCGCTGCGAAGGCGCACCAAGGACTAAGGAGCTGGATTTCTGAAGGTCAAACGCCAGAAGGTTTTCGCGCGAATGATTTCATGGCGTTCGCAACGCCCCTTGCTGGCGGCGCAGCACTCGAAGCGAAATTAGGAAGTCTGCCACATGTCGCGCACGCCGCCCATAAAGCTATCGAAACACTCCACGCTGCGGGGATGCTTGGAGAATCGAGAGAAGCGGTAGGTGAACTAATCCCTGAATTCCACGACTCTCCGTTCCTTTCCCAAGCCGGAGCGCCCAGAATCGGAAGTAAATTTCTTGTTGCTGGAGACGGAGACGACTGCCTTGTAAAGGGCAACTTCATTACGCAACTTCCAACGCTGCTAACGCAAGCCGTCACGGCGGGCATGAACAATGCCGAGATAACGCAAAGCACGAAAACAACCGCCGAGCATGTCGCGAAAAAAGCTGGCGGTTCCACCAATAGTTCGACCGATACCAGTCTCAATTCCCAGGATATTTTTTCCACGGCAAGCTCCATCGGCAATCTTGCCGGTGGAATTTCGGACATGGCGCATAATAAGTCCGGTTCCTTCGTTTCGTCTCTTAATTCGATGGGCGGGTTGATGCAAGGTGCGGGAGCGCAAAAAATCATGTCCTCGCTCGGCGCATCAAAAGGGTTGCAAAGCGCGATCGGTGGAATGGGCGGAACATTGGGTGGCATTTCGAATGTCGTCGCGATGGGCACGAAAGGCCCACCGCCCGTAACGCATATCGATCCCTACGGTCCGGAAGCACAGGCATACATCAAACGAGCGCATGCGGGCGCGCATCCAACCGGTCTAAATATCGCGGGTGATATTTTAAGCCATGCCTCGCCGCTCCTAAGTTTAATTCCGGGTTTTGGAGCCGTGAGTCAAATTGCATCCGTAGCTGGCGGCGCAATGGATAACGGCGTTCTCGGCTCGTATGCTACCGGCGTAGATTCCGTTCCTAAAACCGGAGAATACCAACTGCACGAAGGCGAAAAGGTTCTCACGCGATACGAGAGCCAGATGATACGACAGTCCGGTTCCGGCTCGAACGGATCAAGCGGACCAATGCGCTTACATCCCGAAGACATCGAAAGCATGGCGCGGGCTATGTCGAAAGTGAAAATTTCGACTGACGTACAATCCATTCGAACCGGCGGCATTCAGGCCGAAAATCAATTACAAACCTGGGACTAACATGGCATTCGATTATGTACAGGTTATCATTGACGGCTTCACGCTCACCGACATTGGGCCAACCGGCGCTCCAACGGATGAGAAACTGCAAATTCGCATTACAAAAGATTCCAGAAGGAATTGGCTTGCGAACCCGCGCGGCGTGTTCAACAACGCCTATAACTACGGCTTGAACGACGAAGTATGTTCGGGTTCTACATTCTGGCGCGTCATCAACAGTGCGGGCGTAGCGGCGGGAGGCGGTGCGCCCTCCGAAGGCGCCGACTGGACAAAGTCCGATAAATGGGATTGGGCATGGACTGATCCATCGAAAGTTTTCATCCTTCAGCGCATTGGCGGTATGGATGGAACGATTAGGGGATTCGGCGGCAATGCGCTTTTTCAATTTCCGGGACGTATATCGCGATACGATGCAAAAGACGAGGGCAAACTATCGCCCGACAGAAGAACGCTCGCGTTGAACGACGGAATCACTGTTTCCGGTATCGATGGAAACGGCAATCCCGTGAGCTATGATTTTTCAACCGATAATTACAAATCATTCCTAAATTGGCTATTCTTTTACGGCGATTCTCTTACGACGTGGAGTTTCAATCGGATTCTCACCACGCCTTATACATGGGATAATAAATCCCACTTCGAGTGCTACTGGATGGGTGATTCGAACAATGGAGCGAACATTGGTCCCGACATTCATAATCTCGCTGGGCGCACTCCGAATGCACGCCAAATATCTCAGAGGCAGGTAACGGTTGAAGGCGGAATAAATAGATTTCTTGCGTTACTTACGGACGATATTTTTCCCCTAATAGGATCGACCGTTGATTCTGGCTCCGTTAAAGCGG
>DASYAJ010000629.1:0-2105 GCA_036501405.1 Kapaibacterium sp. (SeqCode) | reverse complement strand
CGCGGCATAGGTCGCAAGTGTAGTACTTCAGGCATCATGTTGTGCAACCAAGTCCAGCAGCCATTATGGCCATCGCAACCGTATGGACCATCCCTCCTTATCTCACGCGCAACCTTCTTGAGAAAAGAGAGCTTTGGGAATCTTCCCGAATTCGCAACAAGTCGGAAGGTTCACCATTAAAGTCCTATAACACCTGTTCCATCAAAAAGTTTGCATTAAAATTATAATAACAAACCGCAAATAAATGCTCCAATTGCCGAAGAAACGAAATTCACCACGCTATTCGTAATAATCGGCAGCCCCGATACCAGCACGGAACCTTCGCTGCCAGCGCGATCGGAAACAATTCCCTCGCTCGACCGATACTTCGCCTGAAGCGAACTGCCCAGAAGGCTATCGGCAAGCGAGCCGAAAATCCCCGCTACCGCGATGATATTAATCGCTCGCGCCTCGAAACCAAATTGAATCGTGGAGCAGAAGGCTATCGCAATGCTTCCCAGGATCGATGCCGCAATCCCCACAACGCTTACGCCGCCGGAGAGGCCAGAGGGAATAAACTCTCCGATCAAAAGATCCCGCACTTTCACGCCGTAACGGACACCAAACTCTGTTGCCCAGGTATCCGAAGCCGAAGCGGCCACCGAACCGTAATATGCAAGCTGCCAAACGTGCGCCGATTCAGGAATGATTCGAGACAGGAGTATCATCAGCACTGGAACGAAACCGTTCGCCAGGATCTGCCGCCAGTTCCGGCCATGCCGCTCTGCGGGCAGGAGCGTCGGATGACGGTTCGGAAGCCCCGAAAGAATCGATCCCGTTGTGAAAAATACGACGAGGGCTACGCTCGCCCCTAATCCGCCAAGCCCGAAAATGATCGTTCCAACGATCACCGCAGCAATCGTTCCGCTCACGTCCAGCGCCTTCCGCCACCAGGCAATAATGCCGATTGCCGCCGCAAGATAAAACCCGAAAATAAGTTGCCAGAGCATCGAATAAAAGCAATGTTAAACGACAAGCGCCGTTTCCAGATCATTCACTAATTGCAGCATCACCGGACGAAGCTGCAATTGCAGCTTCGTATAATGCATCGCGCGATCCACCGAACCGAGCGCCTCGATAATCCGCTTCGGCTCGCCAAATTTCGAGACGAATTTCTTCAAATCTTCGAGCTGATCGAAATTGATGATCTCCCGTTCGGTCTCGCCATTCGGCGCAACAGCCAGCGCCAGAGCGTCCCGAAGCCAGAGCGATAGCAGCGAAAGGCATTGCTCGACAAGCTGGCGTTTCTCCAAAAA
The DNA here is from genome assembly GCA_036501405.1 of Kapaibacterium sp. (SeqCode). Lineage (GTDB taxonomy): Bacteria > Bacteroidota > Ignavibacteria > Palsa-1295 > Palsa-1295 > PALSA-1295. The sequence goes on along the minus strand of DASYAJ010000629.1, from coordinate 810 downwards.
CTTTCCGCCGCCCGAGCGTGGAAGGATTTTATCTACTTCGGAAGCTGCATTTTTTCTGCTGCGCGAAAGCCCCATTCTCAGTAGTGTCACAATTTCCTTCCGCATCTCCTTCACATTTTCGCCGATCATTCCTCGTGCGCGAGAATAACTCCCATTCGCCACGCGAGCAAGGAACCATGCTTCGTCTTCCGTCAGCGATTCGCGTTCCACGAGCGCCTGCTTGATCTCCTCGAAACTCAAAATATCGAACCGCACTTCCTGGCACCGCGAGTGGACCGTGGGAAGCAATCCATTTGCATTCGAGCTGGTCAGAATCACAATCGTATTCGGATGCGGTTCTTCAAGCGTTTTGAGAAAAGCGTTCTGCGATTTGTCATTCATCATCTGCGCCTCGCTGATAATGATGACCCGCCGCTTCGCGCCGCTCAGACTCCGCGACATCGAAAGCCGCAGTTCCCGAATTTGACCGATATGAATCGCCAACGCGCGGGGAATTTCGATATTATAATAAGGATCGCTCGATTTCGCCGCACGCTGCTCGCGCACAATATCGACATCGTCCGATTTCAGTTCCGCACTGTCGTCCTCGCCCGATTTCGGCAGCGCATGAATAAATTCCACCGCCGACGAAGCGAAATTCGCAATAGCAATGCAGCTTTCGCATTCATCGCATGCTTCCGTTCCAATTTCGTCCCCCCTCCTTTTCAAGGAGGGGGATAGGGGGTGGTGACAATTCACCGCTTTGGCAAGCTCCATCGCAGCCGCATCTTTGCCCGTTCCTTCCGGACCCGAAAAAAGATACGCCGCCGC
>DASYAJ010000628.1:0-2263 GCA_036501405.1 Kapaibacterium sp. (SeqCode) | reverse complement strand
TCTCCGGTGAAACGGTTGCAGGCGTTCTTAACGACGAGGGTATCGATGGAAGGAATTGCAGTTCCGCCGAATTGAATTCGAACGATCCTGCGCGAATGTGCCGGAATTGCTGACGTATCGATGGGGCCGCCGATGCTATCGGACAAGGAAAATCCTGTGGAATTGTTTGTCAGCGTAATCGAATCGATTGCAAAAGGGGTAGAACCATTATTGTAAATCGTATCGTAGGCGATGTTCTCAGGTGCGGGCTGAACATAGGTTCCAACATTGTCGATGGCCGGAACGATTGTGATTCCTGGCGGCGTACATCGTAGCGTCACTGTTGTTGAATTTCCCGCAACGTCGTACGCTGTCGTTTGGAGATAGGCGGGCTGAGTTGGATCCATAACGGAACTAATAAAATAACCCGATGCGGTGGGAACGCCCTCTTGCCATGCGGAATCGAGCGCGAATGTCGCATTGTAGATCGAATCGATCCAGATCGCGGAGAGGAGGGAAGCATCCATGCCGGTATCGGTGAAGGTGACGGTCGCGTCCGTACAGTTCGATACGATCTCGGCAACTGGCGCGGCGGTGTCCGGCGAATTATAGGTTCCCTCGAAGGATTCGGAGGAATTCGTGTACGCGTCGTCGTCCGAATAATAGCCATAGACCTGCACTGACAGGCCATCCCCAGCGCCGGTTACGATGTGCGGTCCCGCGGCAATATTATTGACGGTCATGATTTCCCAGGCGCTATCCAGACATTGTGCTGGAGTTCCCGAAAGAGGCTTCCCATCGAAGGTCGCTGTGCTGGCCTCATTGCTGTTGAGTGTAATATTTGCGAAGTTTGTAAAATTATTCTGCGCTTCGAATTCGACGGAATGAAGGAATTGCTGATCGGGGACGAGATGCGCTTCCGATGGACCCCCAATGCCGATACCGCCATCGGGAAAGGTAAAACTATTCATGTACTGAACGCAGAGAAACGGCGCATCACTGAAATATTTCTGTCCGACTTCCTCCACGTCCCACACAAATCCAAATGGATCAGGAATCACTGCTGCGATACGGTCGCCGGTTGCGCAGTCGTGACGGAAGATGGTCTGACCGGCTTGCGATGCGATCAATAAATAGTTCACCTAGGCATGATAGGTATGTTGACCTGCCGGTGCTGCAAAAGCGGTTCCCATGTAAGAGGTGCCCCAAGTTCGAACCGGAGGCATCATATCCTCGATGTGATCCCGATAGGGAAAATTATTTGGGATTCTGGGAAAACTCGAGCCACCGAAGACGCCAATGGATTTGTTGGAATGAATGATCGTTCCTGTAAGATCGAATCCATCGGGGTTGGTTGCAAGAACGGATAAGAGTTGAAGAGTCTGTCCTTTATTCATTGTAAAGGTTTTGACAACCCCTTTGGGAAATACTACGATGGAGGCGGCAGTATCGCCAGCCACATTTCCCGAGGTCGCTTGACGGCAATTGCACGACGGCGTAATTTGAATGATGGTGCTATCCTGATCGGCAACAATTGCGCATTCGGACGGATAATCGTCAGGACTATCGGGATAAGGAGCGCCATAACCCGCCACGACATACTCGGTATCCCATCCGATCGTTGGAATGACGTACTCTCCATCGCTCGAGTAACGAAGCCGGTTCATATTGTAGATGATAAGTGGGGCATCCTCCGACCAAATATGAATCGATTTATTTTCGACAATACCGCTCGACTCCAGCTGCATCGAAAGGGGGATCGAAATCGTGACCGATAGATTTTCTTTAATAGAATCGGTATAGGTTTGCCCGGCGTATTGAATGTGTGCGACCGTGTTCCTGGGAGAGGTGATCGATATTGTTTGAGAGGGCTGTTGCGAAGGGTCGCCCCATTGATTCGACATTTCCGCGAGCCAGAAATCGCGGCCGGCGGAGAAATTGAGATCGTGGGGCTGGGAGGTAACTGCGGCGGAGAATTGTGCGCGCGTTACGTTTGCAATAGCGATGAGAATTAAAAATGCCGAGATGAATTTTTTCATGGTTATTCTCCTAAAAGTATTTTACCGGATTCGTTGTGCGTACCGGATGTGAGGCGGTAGAAATAGGTTCCAAGTGGGAGTGTGCCGACGTTTATACTTTGTGTTCCCGCAATCGTTCCGGACCATACCCGCTCGCCGAGGATATCGATTAGCTCGAATTGACATTTCGTGTTCGGAGGCATGACGATTCGAAGCGAGCCATTTGGTTCCGGCAGAACAGAGAATGTTTCGGCTGGCTGGGCTGC
>DASYAJ010000627.1:0-1712 GCA_036501405.1 Kapaibacterium sp. (SeqCode) | reverse complement strand
ACATGATACGATGGTCTGGGGACGCCGCGATACGCTTCTCACGGCCCGCGTTGATTCCGACCATGAATCGGGAGCCAAAAGCATCTTGCTGATGGATACTATTGTAAATAACTTCCACTTCTGGAAGCTATCGACTATCGAGAACGGGCAATGGGCCTTCGTCCGATTCCCGACACGGACAGAAACACATTGGCATCGCACTTCAGAGCTTCTTTTCCGAAAAGAGGATGGGATCTTACAATCGTGGCATTATATTTTGGATACGCATTATAACGGCGGGTCAGTTAATTCCGAAATGTGGCTAACGCTGACGTCCATCGAGGGGAGTTAATTTACCCGAAAAAATTCGTCCCTTACTCGAGCAGCGTGATTACGCCAGCTCAAATTTCAATACGTCCTATTCCTAATATGTAGAAAAGATTTCATCTTAATTCGGGATTTTTAATTATTGATAGCATTCCAAATCTTATTCCGATAAAGAGAAGTATGTTACTCCGCTGCGAAATTCGTCACTTCCTCGATCAGTGTAGCGACAATTTCATCCTCGCGAATGCGCCGAATCATCTCGCCCTTGCGATAAAGAATCCCAACTCCTTTTCCGGCGGCGATGCCGATGTCCGCTTCCGACGCTTCGCCGGGGCCGTTTACCACGCAGCCGAGCAATGCGACTTTCACCGGCTTCTTGATATGCGCAACCGCTTCTTCCAGCTCGCGCGTAACTTTGAACAAATCAATTTCTAATCTGCCGCATGTGGGGCACGCAATAATTTCCACATTGCGCGATGCGAGTCCGAGTGTGCGCAAAATTTCCTTCCCAGTCTCGACTTCTTTTTCTGGTTCATCTGTCAGGGATACGCGAATGGTATCGCCAATGCCATCGGCGAGTAACGCTCCAATACCCACGGAGGATTTGATCGAACCAACGCGAGTAGTTCCGGCTTCGGTTACGCCGAGATGGAGCGGGTAATCCGTTCTTTGCGCGACCAAACGATAGGCGTCTATCATGAGGCGCACATCGGTCGATTTCACGCTGATGATAACATCCTCGAAGTGGAAATCTTCGCAAATCTTGACGTGCCGCATCGCCGATTCATAGAGTGCCTCGGCAGTTGGGTAGCCATGCTTATCGAGAATATCTTTTTCGAGGGAACCGGAATTGACTCCGATGCGAATGGGAATCCTTTTCTCTTTCGCTTTGCCAAGCACTTCGTGGATGCGCTCGATCTTGCCAATGTTGCCGGGATTGAGGCGCACCTTCGCGACATTCGCCTCGATCGCTTTTAGCGCAAAGACATGATTGAAGTGAATATCGGCAACGACCGGGATATTCGATTGCCGAACGATTTCTGCAATGCCTTCTGCGGCTTCCCAGTCATTGATGGTGACGCGAGCAATATCGCAGCCCGCATCTTCCATGCGCGCAATCTGCGCGACGGTCGCATCGACATCGCCCGTTTTCGTCTTCGTCATCGATTGCACCGAAATCGGCGCACCATCCCCGACCGGGATATTGCCGATCATCACACGGCGCGATTTTCGGCGCGTGTGGAGTGTGGCCGGATGGCCATTTGTCGATTCGGTAACGATGGGTAGAATAGTATCCATATCATTATTTGTGTGGAGCGATTTGTTAAATCGCTTTGGGGGTGAAATAGCATTTCGCCCCACAGGAGCAGAGATGAACTACCGCTTTTCCTCCATCCTCCTCGATG
>DASYAJ010000626.1:0-2532 GCA_036501405.1 Kapaibacterium sp. (SeqCode) | reverse complement strand
ATATCTGGTGCGGGAAGATTACCGCATTCCGGGATTGGACAATAACATAGGAACGAATTTTCAGGACCTCGCATGGTCTCTCGGTCCGGCGTTTCAGTCGAAGCTTATCGTGTGGCAGCATAGCTCACTTTATGCGATGGCGAACGTCGATTTCACGGCGTTTGGGCGTGACAGCGGCTTCATCAGCCGGTTTGGTTCCATCTCGAAGCTTGCGGTCGATAGCCATGCGGAACTCGGTTACGAGCTGCACGGCAACGCTGGACGAATACAGTTCTACGTAGGATGGGAATCGTGGCAGGATGATGGCCAAACCCCGATACCACGGAACGCGAACTCCGTTCTTCTTGGCGTGCGAACGACGGGAACGGAACTCATCGATTTTTAGGAGGAACGGCTTTTAATTGGGAACGACTTCGAATGGAATCGATTGGTGATTCCCGGGAGCAATCACCGTGAGGAAGTAGGATCCCGGCACGATGTTCGCGAGATCGAATACGGCATCGGACTGGCCAGCAGGAACGATATTGGATTCGATGGTTTGGCCCAGAAGATTCCTTACTTCGAGCCGGGTGGGAACCTGTGAGCTGGTAAAACGGACCGTCATCTGCCGGCTGGCAGGATCGGGATAAATCGTGAGTGACGGAACGGAATTTTCCGAATTCGCTGGGACGCTTGCGGGATCGGCCAGAATCATGAGCCACATGTCTTCATTGCCATGATTATAGGGCGTATCGCCGTCACTGGATGATGTCGTTCCGCCGAACGCAATCGTTCCATTTGTGAGCTGTTTGAGAAAGAACCCGATGTCGTGGTTCGAACCGCCATAACAATGCTGCCAGACGATCGCGCCGGCAGGATCGAGTTCCATGACCCAGGCATCGCCGGTCGGCGGCACGCTGTGATTGCCGGAAACATCGCCATCGTTGGACATCACCATTCCAGCGAGAAGATCATTCCCATCGCGAAGTGTCGTGATATACCATCCTTTGTCGAGCTGGGAACCGCCGTAGCAGTTCAGCCATTCGACTTCGCCCGTGGCGCTGAGCTTTGCAACCCAGGCATCCCCGTTGTCGTGGTATCTTGGAAGCAGGGAATCGTAGGTGCCTCCGGCGACGATGAACCCACCGTCGCTGGTGTTTGCGATCGAGGAGCCCCAGGTAATGCTGTCGCCGCCCAGGCACTGTTGCCACTGGATGGCGCCGATGGAATCGATCTTGACCACCCATGCGTCCTCATCGCCCCCGAGATAATTTTTGACATCGTCTTCGCGTGAAGAGGTATAGCCACAGAAGCAGTATCCACCGTCAGAAGTTTGAATGATCGATTGCGCCCCATCGGCCTCAAGGCCGCCATAGCAACGAGTCCATTGAATGGAACCATTGGAATCGAGCTTTGTGATCCAAGCATCGTCGTCCTGCAATATCCCTCCGTAATGGCCGACAACCGTGCCATCGTTTGACCGCGTGAATCCGGCGACGGCATAGCCGCCATCGGTGGTCTGGATGATGGAAAAGACATCGTCCCAATTCGATCCTCCGACGATTTTCTTCCATTGGATGGAGAAGTCTCCTCGAAGCTTTACGATCCAGCCATCGCTGCCATCGCCATAGCCGCCGATCACATCGCCATTGATCGATTCGGTACGAATGGCAAGGCAATATCCTCCATCGCGCGTGTGGACCATGGAATTGCACTCCTCTTGCTCTGATCCACCCAGGCATCGCTCGCGGACAATGTTGCCGGCATTATCGAGCTTAAGGATCCAGGCATCTTCGAAACCGCCGTGATAGTCAGGCAAGCCGGGCTGAAGCGTATCGCCCGTATAGCCAGCAATGGCGTAGCCCGTATCGCCTGTCTGGGCGATGGCGTAGATTTCATCGTTCCGATCGCCTCCATAAACGCGGTTGAGCACGACGTTTGGAATAATTTGGGCAAGGGCATCCAACGGTGCTGCGACGAGCACGAATGCAAGAAAGATTGCGTAGGTAGGAACCCGTTCGGTCATAGCGAAACAAAGAAAGGAGAAATTGTAACCGAAACGGGAGGCGAAATGATTCACAAGTCCGCGAGGCAGAGTGCAACGGCTATCGCGTGCCCAGCCTCCGAAGCGTTGCGATATAGGAACTACGAGGATATTCGTTCCGAAGCCGCTCATAGTACATATTGGCGTCCTCTCGATTGCCGAGATGCAACGACGCACGCGAAAGTTTGTAGAATGCCATTTCGCGTTTGTATTCCGGGCCGACATGGGTAACGTACTCGAAGTAAGGCATTGATTCAGCGTACCGTTCTTCCGCATAGAAGGATTCGCCCATCCAGTAGTAGGCATTCGGAACGAGTTCTGGCGGCCGGCCATGTGTCACGATCTGCGAGAAGAGCGCGATGGCTTCGTCATAGCGTTTGCCGCTATAGGAACCAAGCGCAGCTTCATAAAGGCCGTAATCGCTCAAGTTTGGCTGGGGAACGTAAGGCGATCCCATCGGCGTGCGCTGCTGCGAGAAATTCTGCTGCATCGGTTCCTCCATTGGAGCA
>DASYAJ010000625.1:0-3116 GCA_036501405.1 Kapaibacterium sp. (SeqCode) | reverse complement strand
TGACGTCCGGGTAAATAATAATTGTCATACTGCGTGATGACCTTCGCCTGAATCCCATGCACATCGTCGGCAACCCATGTGGCGCTGTCCTGCAAACTGCCATCGAGGACCATCAGGCTGGAGGTATCGGTCGAAAGAATCGCCGCGGGATTGCCGTTCGCGTCGGTCGTATAACTGAAGGAGTAGAGATCGTTTTGTGTCGTGACATTATTCAAAACAATGGCAAGATCGTTTTGAATATTATTGTGACTTTCCAAACGGCAGGTGATCGTATCGTACGATGAAAAATTTGTCGTTCGGACGTAGGTATAGAGCAGGTCATTCTCGAGTGGGAAAAAATTGTTCTGGACCGTCGCCGGTGGCGAAGACGTTCCATTATCGACGGAGCATCCTGCCATAGCAAGCGCCATCACCGCGAGAATCGCGTATGAACCATATCGGATAAAGGAGTGCGCAGCCATCTTAAAAATGGAAAAAGAGACCCGCGTTGAATTCTGTATTGAAGCTGGGCGCCGAGGCCGCGGCCGCGTTCGAAATTGCAAGCGAGCTTGTCCCCGAATTAATCACGGATTGCTTTTCGGCATTCAGATCGTAGCTAAAGCGCAGCACGCGCAATCCGCACTGAATACCGGCGGAACTGGACATATTATAATGAAGTCCGATTTCGCCGAACATCATTTGTCCGAGTGTCGCAAGGCCGTAACCGCCCGTGAAGGTAATATCCGCCGTTTCGAATGCCGGGAGCCGCAATTCCGCAAGGGCTGCAAGATAGCTCGTCGGAAAGTGTGCGGTATCGGCGACAACAGCTTGCTGCAAAGGATCGGTTGGATCGCCGATTTGCGCTGAGAGTTCTTTCTTCGTAACATTCGCCGAGCCGAACGCCGCGCCCACCCAGAACAAATTCGAATGCGGTAAGATCTGGAAGAACGTCGTGATGGAACTGTTCGTAATGATCGGCAATGCCGCATTTTCCATGCTGTTCGGCGTTTGTTTTCCGAAGCTTTCGTCGATACGGAATTCAAACCGGCTGATGAAGGAGGGATCGGTCTCCACATTTCGCGTTCCTTTGTGGAAGATCGGGATATTGCCTTTGCCATCGCCACCAATATCGTTCACTGCAATTGCAGGTACGGCAATCGGCGCGACCGAGCTAATTGCCGGACCCTCCGGAATCGGAGTCACGCTTGCTATGGGAAGTGGCGCATCGTAGAGGGAATGGGGAAGCGGAATGGCCGGAAGCTGCTTCAAATGCGAGTCGGGAATCATTCCGATTGCGCTCGTAACATTCGTTTGATCCGGCACGGCGGCATGGACCTTTTGCGCGGGAACCGTTCTAGATTCGGAATGTCCTGCCACATAGCCAATGCCCAGCCCAGCCACGAGCGTCAGCGCGCTGATGGCAGACGAAATCCCGTTGAACGCATGCGCAAAAAATCCTGCCGAACGCGAAACCACCGGCAGCAGCGCGACCTGCGGCGCCGACATTTCTCCGGCGATGTCCAGGGGAAGCACTTTGTTAATCCGTTCCCACAGGCCTTCTTCCACTTTGGCAGGAACCGAAAGCGATTCCGCGTCGCGCGCAAGCAGCGTCCGCTGGTCGATCAGCCCGCGCAGGACCACTCGCTTTTCCGGAGAGACGGAAAGGGTGTGCAGCAGCTCCGCTTCGTCGTCCGAAGGAAGCGAGCCGTCTAAAAAGTCGATAATGCGTTCGTCGAGTGTCATATCTATCTCCGCAAGGGCAGTCAGGATTGAGGCAGGTAATACGGCGCAAGAAGTTCCCGCAGGCGTCCTTTGGCACGGTAAAGCCGGCTTTTGATCGCCGGTACGGTTGTTTGGAGGATCTCTGTCATTTCTGCGTAGCTCATCCCCTGATATTCGCGGAGCACAATGACCTCACGATATTCGATGGGCAGCGCTTCGATCGCTTCGGCAATGACCGTTTGCCAGTCTTCACCCATTTCGGCGGAAGGATCGACCGAAAGGTTTGCATCCTCGATCGCTTCCTGCGGTTTGCGATCGCGAATCTTATTCATGCAAAGATTGTGTGCGATGGTAAAAATCCATCCCCCGACGCTCCGCTCCTCTTCAAAGCTTTGCGCCCGCGAATAGACCCGGAAAAAGACTTCCTGAAAAATATCTTCGGCGTCCTCGGCATTGCCAAGCACTCGCAATGAGTAGGCATAAACCCGCTCGCGATACCGAAGATAAATTTTGGTGAAGGCCTCGCGCGCCGCACGCGTGCCTTGAGCGCGGAGCGTCACATTTTCCGATTGCGCCTCGGCAAGCCCGGTGGCAAATGCGCGGAAGGTCACGAGATCTTCCACTCGTTCGCGTTCGCGGTCCTTTGCGACACCGTTCAGTGCCGTTTGCCGAGGCGTATCGACTGCGAGGATTTCCATTCCAATTCGAGAACACGGAAGCCGGAGCAAAGTTGCGCGGCTTTCCCCTCCTTTTCAAGTGCTTGCTTTCGACCCGAGCGGGGAAGCGGGTTATGGGTGGTGAAATGGGATAGAGAAAAATCCCAGAAAACTACCTAAAAACACATCACACCGCATTTGTGCTTCATGAACTATGGCTTTCCTGGGCCAATTTCGCCGCTTTTAAAATCGCGGTAACTTTTTTGCTCACTTTTTTAGAGGCCACTTTTGAAAAATCCTGAAAAGTAGTTTAGGCAGCAAGAAAGGCGGCACATCGCCCTTCGGGACTAGATTCAAGGATTTTATGGTGCAATACATGCGCGGCAAAAACACCGTTCGCGCCGAACTGAAACTAAATCGCGGGATGCGGGGTGGTATCAGCTACGCAAAGCTTTGCAATCCCGCAACGTAAGCGTGAATTTCGTTCCCATCAGCTTCGCCGCATTCGAATCGGCTTACAAATCATTGACGGAGAAGCTGCAGCCGATGGTTTATGAATTGGGGTTTTTGAAGGGGTAAGGTAATTAGGCTTATGGTGGCAATGGATACGGGAGCAATTTTAGGGTCAGTTTGGTTGATATGTTCATTATGCCAGCTACACATACCCTTGAGCAATACCTGCATGGAAGGCAGCGTGCAGAAGATGCGAGTGCTTTTCGGAGCCAGTGGCAGCATCGCCGGGACCAATACTTGGGCGAT
>DASYAJ010000624.1:0-9205 GCA_036501405.1 Kapaibacterium sp. (SeqCode) | reverse complement strand
CAGCGGTATCGACGAAATGGCAGACCTCGCCGATGATCCGCCCGCCGCCATCTTCCTCATCCTGCGTCCAGTGCGATTTGGGAATGAATCCCGCATTGATACGATAGTGGATCATCTTCGGCGCAGACCACTCCCTGTCCGCTCCTTGAACAGAAGCGGGGCCATCGAAAAACGATTTCATCTTTACAACGAGCGGCGCAAATCGGCGGTTGAAGCCAGTCATAAACTTCACGCCCTGCTCGCGGTGCGCAGTGTAAGCCGCAGCAACGAGCGCGAGTTGTTCCTTATCGAGCGCCGTCGGTTTTTCGACAAAGACATTTTTTCCAGCTCGCAGCGCTTCGGCAGCAAGCTGGGCGTGCTCGCCATGGCGCGTCGCGATAAAGACCGTATTAATATCGTTGGCGTTGACAATCTCGTTCGCATCGGTGGAGCTTCGCTTGAATCCGAATTTGCTGACCGCATCTTCGGCGCTCGCGCCCGATTGATTCGCGACGGCGATGAGTTTCGCGTTCTCTTTGAGCGTGGGAAGTAAAAATCCCTGCGCGAAATTCCCGGCACCAATAAAACCGATAGCAATTTCCCCCGCCTTTTCAAGGCGGGGGATGGGGGGTGGTTGGTTCTCTTTCACACCACCTGACTGTTCACGTCGGGAGATCGCTGGGTAGGTCAGGAGCATTCCCAAATATCGTTCCTTCTTTTCGCCTGCGATGATGGCGTAGGCTTCTTCGGCGCGTTCGATTGGGAACGAATGGGTGGTAATTGCCGCAGTATCGATCTTTTTTTCTGCCAGCAGTCGAACGAATTCCTGCATGTTGCGGCGTTCGGTCCAGCGGACGAAGCCGATGGGATAATCGCGACCGTTTTCTTCGTAGTTCGCATCGTAACGGCCGGGCCCGTAGGATCGCGAAAGCCGGAACTCTAATTCTTTTGCAAAATAGACATCGCGCGGCAAATTCATTTCGCTCACGCCAACCATAATAATACGCGCGCGGTCTCGTGCGATCTCCGCCGAAAAGGTAATCGGATCGTTGGAACTTGTCGCTGCGCAAATAATCACGGCATCCGCGCCGAACCCGCCGGTTAGCGACTTTATGGTTTCGGATAATCCTTCCCGATTGCGATTGAACGCGTGCGTTGCCGTATGCTTCCTCGCAATTTCGACATGGTGATCGTCGAGATCGACGCCGATTGTCAGGCAGCCAGCCGCTTTTGCAATCGCGCAGCAAAGCTGGCCGACCAGACCCAATCCAATTACGACGACCGACTCGCCGAACGTGACATTCGCCTGCCTCAGACCTTGCATCGCAATGGCGCCGAGCGTGGTGAAGCACGCTTCGTCGAAGGGAACGGTTTCGGGAATTTTTACGCAAAGATTACGAAACACGCTTACCACTTCGGAGTGATAAGCTCCCTGTCCACCGCACGCCACGCGATCGCCCGGCTTCAAATCGTCCACATCTTCGCTCACGGCGATGACTTCCCCGGCGCAGGAATAACCCAGCGGTCCGGGCGTATCGAGCTTGCGGCTGACGCGCTGCCAGGTCGCCCAGAAGCCTTGCTGCTTCACTTCGGCGAGCACTTTTTTTACATCGTCCGGCCGCTGCCGCGCTTTTTCGAGAAGCGATGCGCGCGCAAGATCGACCTTCATCTTTTCCGTTCCAGCGGAAATCAGGCTTGCATGGACGCGAACGATGACGCCCGCACGTTTCGGTTCCGTCGGAGCGGCGACGTCCTTAATGCTGATCTCGCCCGAGCGAAGGGATTGGAGAAGTTGTTTCAAATGCCGTAAATGAAAAGAACCACTACGTTGAGAGAACGGAATGCGTTTCGCCTTTCTTCAACACCACGAAGCGAAAAAATTATTGGAGCGAACCGAGCGCCGTCCGAATCCTGGCAATCGCTTCCGCTTTGCCGATCACGGCCAGGAGTTCGAAGAGTCCCGGACCCATGCCGCGGCCTGTGGTGGCAAGACGAATAGGATGGATGAGTTTTCCTGCGCCGGTACCATTGGCTTCGGCGAATTCGCGGACGGTGCGTTCGAGCGAATCGTGGTCCCACGTTTCGAGCGCTTCGAGTGTGGGAAGTAAATCGGCCAGCCGCGCTTTCGATTCTGCGGTCCAGTGCTTCGATTTATATTTCTCGTCGGCTTCCGCATAGGTGGGAACCGTGTAGAAGTAGCTCGAAAAATCGACGAAATCTGTAAGCGTGCGAACGCGCTCCTGCATCAGCTTGATAACTTTAAGAAGATATTCGTCCGAAACGCTTGGGAATTTATCGAACACCAGCGGCTGGACGAGCGGTAGCAGTTCTTCCGGCGACATTTTGCGGATATACTCCGAATTCATCCAGTCGAGTTTATCATGCCCGAACACTGCTCCGCCTTTGTTGACTCGTTCAAGATCGAAATCGCGAATGAGCTCGTGGATGGTGAAGATTTCCTCCGTCGCGCTTGGGTTCCATCCGAGCAGCGCGACGAAATTCACGAGCGCCTGCGGAAGATATCCTTTATCGCGGAAATCTTCCACTGCAACATCGCCCTGCCGCTTCGAAAGCTTGGATCGGTCGGCGTTCAGCAAAAGCGGTAAGTGTGCGAACTTCGGCGGTTCCCAACCGAACGCTTCGTAGAGCAGGACATGCTTCGGTGTGGACGATAACCATTCCTCGCCGCGAATGACATGGGTGATCTGCATCAGGTGATCGTCCACAATATTGGCAAGATGATACGTTGGGAACCCATCGGATTTGAGCAGCACCTGATCGTCGATGGTCTTCGAATCGAATTCGACATCGCCGCGAATGATGTCCTGGAACTTTACGATCTCCCCGATGGGAACCCGCATCCGAATCACATGCGCTTCGCCGGCGGCAATGCGTTTATCGGATTCCTCTTTAGTCAGGTTGCGGCAAAGCCGGTCGTACATCGGGGGAATGCCCGAAGCTTGCTGCGCTTTGCGAACGGTGTCCAATCGTTCCGGTGTGCAAAAGCAGGGATACGCTTTGCCGTTGGCGATCAGCGTATCGGCATGTCCACGATAGAGTTCCGTTCGTTCCGACTGCACATACGGCCCGCACGCACCGCCCTGCACCGGCCCTTCATCGAAGGTAATGCCCGCCCACTCCATGGTGCGGAGCATGTTTTCGACCGCGCCTTCGACATAGCGGGTGCGGTCGGTATCTTCGACGCGCAGAATATTCACGCCGCCGTGATGCCGCGCGAAGAGATAGTTATAAAGCGCCGTTCGGAGCGAACCGACGTGAACATATCCGGTGGGAGAAGGTGCAAATCTGACGCGAACCATTTAAAATTAAGAATTACGAATTACGTTTTGCGAAGGAGTTAACCCCATTCGTAATTCGCAATTCGTAATTATTATGGGGTGAGCGATGGGCTTCGAACCCACGACCTCCAGGGCCACAACCTGGCGCTCTAACCAACTGAGCTACGCCCACCATAATGCAGAGTTTTTGCGCGCCCGGCTGGACTCGAACCAGCGACCCACAGCTTAGAAGGCTGTTGCTCTATCCACCTGAGCTACGGGCGCATTTTTCGATCCGCCTTTGGCGCGAAAGGCTAATAACGGCAATATGGCCGGACAAGTTCAATTCTCGGAGATCTGTAGGCGTTGACCTTCAGGTCACGGCGAATTCATTCGAGGTCGGCTATTTCTCGGCGTGACCTGAAGGTCACGCCTACGAGTCACGGCTACGGGGCAGGCCTACAGATACGAAAGGGGTCATCGATTTTTCCCATTTCCAGCGAAGCATTTCTGTTCCTTTCGTGTTAGCACCTCGTTCTCAGGCTCTCAAATGTTTGCCTTGTATCGAACAGTTTAACTTCTCAGCACTTTAGCACTTAGCACTTATTTACTGTGAACATCGGAATTATTGGAACGGGATACGTCGGTTTAGTCACCGGCGCGGGGTTTGCCGAAACGGGGAATCAGGTCCTTTGCATGGACATTGTACCCGAAAAAATAGAAAATCTGAAAAAGGGAATCATTCCCATCTTCGAGCCGGGGCTGGAAGAAATCGTCAAATTTAACGCCGCGGAGGGTCGCTTAAAATTCACGCTCGATCTCGCCGAGGCTGTGCATACGTCCGAGATTATCTTCCTCGCATTGCCGACGCCGCCCGGCGCCGATGGCTCCGCCGATCTTTCGATGGTGCTCGACACCGCAAAGAAAATTGCGGGAATCGTTACCGAGCCGAAGATTGTCGTCAATAAATCAACGGTGCCGGTTGGGACGGCCGACCGCGTCCGCGCGATCTTTGAATCGAATACCGATATTCCGGTCGAAGTCGTTTCGAATCCGGAGTTCCTGAAAGAGGGCGCCGCTGTGCAGGACTTTATGAAGCCGGACCGCATTGTCGTCGGCACGCGCGATCCCGGCGCGATCATGGCGATGAAGGAACTCTACGAACCATTCGTCCGCACTGGGAACCCGATTTATATCATGGACGAAAAGTCCGCAGAGCTGACGAAATACGCTGCGAACTCGCTGCTCGCTACGAAGATTTCGTTTATGAACGAGATTGCAAACTTATGCGATCTTGTCGGCGCGGATGTCGATCATGTTCGCATTGGAATTGGATCGGACGGCCGGATCGGACCGCAATTTTTGTTCCCAGGCGTTGGCTATGGCGGAAGCTGTTTTCCGAAAGATATTAAGGCGCTCGTCAAAACGGCGGAAGAACTCGGACACGATTTTTCGATTCTCAAAGCTGTCGATGAGGCGAACAACAAGCAGAAGACACGGCTGCTGCAAAAAATTCTGCTCCATTATAATGGTTCCGTCGAAGGAAAAACGTTTGCCGTATGGGGACTTGCATTCAAACCACGCACGGATGACATCCGCGAAGCGCCGGCCATCGAAATCATTCGCGGCCTGCTTCATCGCGGCGCAAAGGTCCGCGCAACCGACCCCGCAGCAATCGCTCCGATGAAAAATGTGCTCCCGCCGTCCGACATGCTCACGTATCATCGCAAGAACATGGAGACGATCGATGGCTGCGATGCACTGGTTATCGTCACCGAATGGAACGAATTTCGGAACCCGAATTTCGATGTGATTGCAGAAAAGCTGGCCGACAAAGTGATCTTCGATGGCCGCAACATCTACGATCCCGAACGCATGCGCGAGTATGGGTTCACGTATTATGGGATTGGGCGGAGGTAATGATAAAGAGTTTCGAAGAAAAGAAAGCTCGCTTGCTTGAGAAGCTTGATAAAGCTCACAAGGGATATTATGAAGCTGCCACCTTTGGTGGCCCCAGCCTTTATTTTCATTCGCGTGCTCTGGAAGCAGCACGGTCTCAGGACCGTGACCGTTTTACAGAAATGTCCTATGCCATGTTAGCTTCATGGGGAATGCATCACATGGGTCCGAAGGGGTCTAAGATGCGTGATTTTAAGGAATTTAGAAGTTCGATCGAAAAGGTTTGGAGTCAGGCAATGTCACTTCAAGAGAAAACTCCTTCTAACCTTGGAACGAAGGATTGGAATAAATTAAAAGAGATCTTTTATGGAATCGATTGTATGAAAAGCGGTACCAAGTTAGTAGGAAACTCCAAAATAATGGCTCATTTAATTCCAAAACTTATCCCACCTGTAGATCGTCACTATACCTTAAGGTTCCTATTCGGGAATACTCAAATTACAAATGGCGATAACGAATGGAAAATGCTCGAGCAGATGCTTAAGGATTTTTTTTATCCCTTCGTAGAAGATCCTTCTTTTGCAGCAAAAGTTGAAAAGTGGTCGAAGCAAAAAAAGCTAGATTATAAGTGGGATACGTCTCAATTAAAAATAGTAGATAATTTAATTATTGGTTTTTCAAAAATATAAACATAAGGAGTCGTATGACTTTTTCCGAAACGAATAGACGCGAGCTGCCAAGCAAGCGATCGTCGTCCAATAAAAAAAGCTTAATAATTTCTCCGAATGCGCCATTAGCATGAAGTGTCAAATAATCTCATTGTTAGAGTAAGAACAAAAAGATTCAGAAGAAGTCCTCGATTTTTTGATCACGGATTAAGATACGTTGTGAGTCTGGGACTGACCGTGGAACGAAAGATGTACCATCGGCCCGAATGTTGAAGGAGGTTTGCCGTTTGCGCACTGAGGTCAATAGATATTTTGCTATGAACAGGGATATCCTTCAGCAAGAAAGGAGAAAGATAATAGGTGCCATTGGCAGGAATCCTACCGTTAATAAAGACCTTTTGATCCGATGAAAAACTGGTGATACTGACCCACAATGAATCGACGCCGGGGTACTCATAAAATAATTTGAATCCTTGACTTTTTGAGATCCAGTCATGGGAAAATATAAAGTTATGCGGACTCCGCAACGTATCGGAGAATATGCCAAGATGTTCATCGATCACATGCCATGCTTGACTCGAATCCCAGGACGATAACGAATCATTATAATACCAAGAGCGATAGTGAATATCTCCAGGGCCATAGTTCAACGTATCGGTTGTCCATGGAAGCGTATCCTTACCCATCGTCAACGGCCCGAATATTTGCGCAGAATATTTTTGGCCATAACGAAAAAATGCTTTAGCGTGAAGGTCGGACTTCCACCGGTCCAATGAATCGCCGATCGGAAACGATTGTGCTTCGAAATAACCGGCACAGCCTTCTACCGCCCGGTTCGGTGCGAATGGGAACTGTTCCGCGCGTTGGAGATCCGGCGGCGATGAACAGGAGCCAAACCCTGCACAGAATAAAAGAGCAAGGGCCGGTATAAATTTCAGTTCAAACAATTTTTTCCGAGCGCGCAATGTGATGAAGAATGAGCAACGCAACAATGTCTAATTCTTTAATTGCTGATTTCATCTTTCTCAGCGGAACCTTAATTCACTGCCCCACCATCGCCACCGACTGTCCGTTTTCTTTGCGCTGGAGATTCAGGAAGCTCTTGAAGTCATCTACGTTCCGGGTGAAGCCGGGGAACGTGGCAAGCGCCGTGTCGTTCGGCGAAACGATCACATAATAAGGCAGCGCAATCGTATTGAAGCGGTTCTCTTCCATATCGCGGTTCGAATCGTTGAGCGACGTGCCATTATCGGTATAGAGCCGCGCAAGGATAAAATTCTGGAACATCTGCTTGATGTCTCCGCGACTGAAAACCGTCGCTTCCATCGCACGGCAGTTCGTACAGGTGTAGCCGGTGAAGTCGATGAAAATGTTCTTGCCGCTCTTTTTTGCTTCGGCAAGCGCGGCCGTGTAGGATGGGAGCCATTGCTCCGGAATTTGCATAGCCGGAGTTCCCGCCGTCGATGGACCAATACCCGCTTGCACAATTCCACTATTATCGACCGGAGGAAGGAACCCATCGATCTGCCCGAGCGGATGCCCATTGAAGCCGGTATAGAGATAAATTCCAACCGAAAGAAACGCCACGGCAATCAGCACGCGGATCGCGCCGATCTGCTCGACCGGCGTATCGTGCGATAGCTGGAAGCGCCCAAGAAGATAGATCGTCGTGATGATCGCAATCGCCACCCACGCCGCCAGCACCAAATCGCGCGAGAAAAAGTGCCACGACCAGATCAGGTCGACATTCGAGAAAAACTTCAGCGCCGCCGCGATTTCCAAAAAGCCCATCACCACTTTCACATTGTTCATCCACGTTCCCGAACGCGGGAGCGATTTCATCGCATTCGGAAAAAGCGCGAGCAGGAAAAACGGCGAGGCAAAAATACTCGCAAAAACCAACATCCCAATCAGTGGCACGAACCACGATCCGCGCGAAAACGCGACCATCAGCGTTCCCACGAAGGGAACCGTGCAGGTAAAACTGGTCAGCGAAAAGACAAAGCCCATCAGCACCACCGAATAGGTGCGGTTCTTCGATTTCTGCGCCGACGTATTCAACTTCGAAAGCACCGAGGAGGGAACTCCGATCTCGAACAAGCCAAATAAATTCAGCGCGAACGCAACGAAAATTCCCGCGATGACGATATTCGCCCACGGATTCGCCGCGAACTGATTAATTCCCGCGGGCCCCGCTATCAGCGAAAGAAGGAACCCAAGCAAAACAAAGGTGACAACGATACCGCCTGCATAAAGAAAAGCGTCCTTCGCCGCTTCGCGTTTCGATCCCGCATTGCGCTTCGTAAAAAAGCTCACCGTAATCGGCACCATCGGAAAAACGCAGGGCGTCAGCAGCGCCAGTAAACCGAAGCCCGCCGCTGCAAGCATAAACTGCCAGATCGAGGTATCCGCAATCGTCGTGACATCGGCGGATTCTACTTTCGTATTCGGCGTCCCGCTGGATGGCGGCTGGCTTTGCGAACCGCCGGTTGTCGCCGACATCTGCGGCGTCGTATCCTTCCGCAGCGCGAATTTCGTTCCACTATCGCCCGCCATCCCCATCGGCCGCCCGGCGGTATCGGGAACTCCGTAGGCGATGGGAAGATCCAGCGGTTTCTCACCGCGTACTACCATTGGAACTTCAAACCATCGCGGGGGTTGACAGCTATTAGTATCGCAAGTTTGGAAATGAACGTAAAGATGAAATGGAACACGCGTTGTCGAATTCTTTTTAACCTTGACTGTCACGAAAGCATCAAATGGCGAGAAATGTGCTTTAACGACAGACATAAAACTCGAGTCGAACCACGTTTTTACTTTCCCATTCTCACTAATATCGACGATCTGAAAAAAATCAGATACATCATTAGGAACGGAAAAGAGTAATGGCGTCAAACCACCCTCGGACGACATTCTGGAACTGTACACATGCCAAAACTTTGGAAAGTCGACATGAACTCTAACCTTAAAAGTCTTTCCAGTTTTTGGAACCTGGTTCGGTTCGAGTTTAAGATTGAAAATTGTTGAATCCCTGCCAATCTTCGTCTCGATTCTCGGTTCTTTTGCAAAAATAGGCGAACCAGCCAGAACGCTGATGAGCGTTACGAGGAAAATGATGGCGGTTCGTCTGAGCATGATTCGGAATGAAGGTTTTACGCAAGAAATAACCCAGCAGAATGCTCCGCCGTTCCGCAGAGCTAAAGCAGGATTTTGTAGCCGTGACCTTCACGGTCACGCTTTCGTTACGGTGAGGTGCTTCAGGGGGCCGTGACCTAAAGGTCACGACTACGCTTCGGTGTGCGCCTATTGGGATGCCAATGCATCTTTCAGCTTCATCATCACTCCCGCAATCTTGAGCGTGATCGGCTGCTGGCCGAGGAA
>DASYAJ010000623.1:0-1771 GCA_036501405.1 Kapaibacterium sp. (SeqCode) | reverse complement strand
ATCACGCGAGCGCCGATGAAATGGTTCACAATAAGCGCAATCCATTCGGCCCATGCCCAAACAAGAATTCCCGTCGGCGGGAGCGGCGGCGTAGGCCGATCGCCATAAAATTCGAACCAGCTTCCGCCTGCTCCGGCTTTCTCGATGAGCCAATCGAGTGCCGGAGTTACTTTCTCGTGCTCCCCAGCTTCGACCAATGCAGCGATCATGTACATCGTCGCGAGCGGCCAGGGCCCGGGCGAATCCGGTTCCGAAAAGACATTATACCTTCCGTATCCCCCCCCCTCCCATGCTTGCGACCATAAGAGTTCTACATCGTCGAGTGTGGTGCGAGCAATTTCAGAACGTGGATCGACAAGACCAAACACAATGGGAAAGATTTGTGAAACATCGGGTTCCCACAGTCGGTATTTCCCGGAAGAGAGTGGCATTCCATCGGGAACGAATGCCTTGCGAAATGTTGTATCTGTCTGTTCGAGCGAAAGCTCGCGCTGGACGGAACCATCCAGCAATCGCCGCTTGATAATGCGACCGTTCTCTATCATCGAATGTGTCGGATGATGAAAAAAACTTTCGTGCATTTTTTTCGCCGCGGCCATCCATCGGTTCGCCTCGTCTTCGAACTTGAATTCTTTAGCGATCCGCGCAGCGTCTCGTAAGCCGAGAATGCCGAAGGTCTGGTGTGCCACATCGAAGCCAGGAAGGATTCCGACAGCCGCGTTGCGTTCCCAAATATCGCGCGCGGCAATCAGCATTCCCGTCTCCCCATGAAGGAATTCGGGTCGAAGAAGATATTCGGCAATTGCTCGAATCCTTTCCCAATGGTTTCCGATAAACTCACGGTCGCCGGTCCATTCCAAATACGTACGGCACGCTTTGAGAATCTCGCCATTATTATTCAGTTCCGAATCCAGCCCACCACGAAACCGGCTCGATTCCATTGCCATTCCTTCGGGAATGGTTAACCGCGTCAAGATATTTTCGAGCACGCTCTGCGCTACTTCAAATTGGCCGGAATAAACTAATCCTTCGACGACATTTGCCGCGTCGCCGGACCATTCATACCCATATTGCCACAGGCTTGCATCGAAACGTCCGCTCGGAGCAACGGCGGCGCGCAAACCCATCGCGGATGCTGTAAACAATCGTTCCACCTCATGCAGCAGCCGATTCGGATGGGGCGAAGTCCAACGCAAGGATGCGTCTTCCCAATAACCACGTTCTTCTTCGACTAATTGATGTATACTGCCATCGGGAAGCTCGACGCCGAGCGAGTACATCACAGTCATTCGGTACAGTGAGCTATCCTTGATTAAGGGAAACCGAAGTGTTCGCTCGTGAAAAATTCCTTCCGTGGGAATATTCACGAGCAACGCGTCGTAACCCCGCGCAGCAAGCCCAAAGGGACTGCCCAAAAATTCTGAAAAGATTGCAGGGTTCCCATACAGTGACAGTTCCAATTCGACCTCTTGAACAGTCCGGTCGAATTGGATCGAAATCTCGCGTACCAGCACCGGCTGGTCGATCGATGTCCAAAAACTTTCGATGACGGAAGTCCCACCCGCATCCCACAAGGCCATCACCGTAGGCCGCTCGCCGGGATACCAAACAACTTTCGTCGATTCGTTCGGCTGATAGCGAGTGCCATCGATAATAATCGTCGGCATCGTTTTTTCCAGACCGTATTCGGGATGGAAAAGATAGGACGACCATTTTCGCGCGAAATGTTCCGGGTCACTGAGAACGATTCCCAAAGGCGTCGCGCCGGGAT
>DASYAJ010000622.1:0-2924 GCA_036501405.1 Kapaibacterium sp. (SeqCode) | reverse complement strand
TGCGTCGTTCATAATTCATAGTTCCCAAGCCTTAAAGAAAACATGCCATTTTACATATTATGCGCTTTCATCGTTGTTCCGCATCGTGGCTGGATGAGAGGCGCCCATGACGAGCACTTCCAAAGAGGTGCCTATCATAGTACTTCCAAAGATACGAAATAAATAGATCGATGTCAAGTGTTTCTGAAAAATAGTTCGAAAAAAAATTTTATGTCGTAATTTTGCATCATGGCTGCTCATCCGATGACCCTGTTCGATCAAGCATACGAAGAAGTCGCGGCGTTAGTCCATAAGTTCGATCAACACCGCGACCAATATCTCTCCGCGAAATACCAGGAGGCAGAACTTCGCGCCGATTTTCTTGACGGATTCTGGACCGCCCTCGGATGGGACGTCGCCCACCGCCAGCAAACCAACCCCCGCGAGCAGGAAGTGAAGATCGAAAAATCCGACACTGCCACAAGCGGGCGACGCGTCGATTACGTCTTTCGCCTAAAGCCCCATTTTAATACTCCTGTCTTTTTTTGCGAGGCCAAAAAACCTTCTCGCGACCTCAATAATCCCGACGATTATTTCCAGCTTACCCGCTATGGGTACAATGCCAGCACGCCCGTCGATGTGCTCACGAATTTCGAAGAGTTCCATGTCATCGACTGCCGCTATCAGCCCCATATCGAAAAAAGTTACCCATCCGCACAGATAAAAGTGTTTGGCTATAAAGAGTATCTCGACAAAGAATCTTTCGGATTTATCTATTGGCTCTTTTCTCGCGAAGCAATCGAAGCGGGGAAGCTGAAGGGCTTTGCGAAATCGCTACCAAAGCAGCGCGGATCCGGAAAGGCGAAACTGACGGTTGAAGAAGCGAAACCGGTGGACGAAGCATTTCTCATCAAGCTCGAAGAATACCGGCTCACGCTCGCGAAAGCCTTCAAAAAAGCGGACGATTCGCTCTCAGCCGAAGTGCTCACCGAAGCGACACAAAAGGTGATCGATCGTTTGGTCTTTATTCGGTTCCTCGAAGATAAATATATCGAATCCGATTATATTGTCGATCAAATTGTATCAAACTCCCCCGCCTTTTCAAGGCGGGGGACGGGGGGTGGTTCCCCTCGCACCAATGGTTCCCCTCGCACCAATGCGGCGCCGACTGCATGGAAATCCTTCCTCAACTGGAGCAAAGAGCTTGACGTAAAGTACAACGGAGTCGTATTCAAACCGCACGATATCGACAAACCCGAGTGGAAAGCGCCCGACGACAAAGTGTTCGCCGATCTCTGTGCCGATATTTCGCACACCCATTCGAAATATCTCTTCACCTACATTCCCATCGAACTGCTGGGATCGATTTACGAACGCTTCCTCGGCAAGGTCGTTACCACAACGGCCAAGCGCGCCGAGATCGAGGACAAACCCGAAGTCCGAAAAGCCGGCGGCGTCTATTACACTCCGAAATATATTGTCGATTATATTGTAGCTAATACGGTGGGGGTCATTCTGAACGGGGATCGGGTTTCGGGCATCGGGCACCGAAGAAAACAATCGGATTTTATTAACAATGGAGGCCAACATGATAAAAAGTTATCGCGACCTGGAAGTTTGGCAAATGGCGATGAATCTAACGGACGAAGTATTCTATCTAATCGAACAGTTTCCGACCAACGAGCGGTTCGAACTACGCAGCCAAATGAACAGAGCCGCGATTTCCGTTCCGAGCAATATCGCCGAGGGATGGGGACGAACGACGAAAACATACCTCTATCACCTCTCGGTGGCGTACGGCTCCCTGATGGAAATCGAAACTCAGATGACGATAGCGACTCGAAGGAAATACCTGAGCCAGGAACGCACCGAGCAATTCTGGGAAATGAGTTCCAGAACGGGCCAAATGCTCAACCGCCTAATGCAGGCGTTGGAACGGAATCTGGGACGAAGGGAACCGGGATAGCATCTTCCTCCCGCACCCCGGATCCCGGTCCCCGCACCCCGGATCCCGGTCCCCGCACCCCGTTAGCTCCAAAAGAAATCAGTAAACTCCGCTTCGCCGATATTGCTTGTGGTTCCGGGTCGTTCCTGATTGCAGTCTATGACACCGTGCTCCATCATGTCGAAAAATGGTATAACGACAATCCCGCTGAAGCTAAAAAAGCGAAATGTACCGAAATTGAAAAGGGAATTTTTGTACTCTCGCTCCGGCAGAAACAGCAAATCCTGGTAGATAATATTTTCGGTGTCGATATCGACCGCCAGGCCGTCGAAGTGGCGCAGCTCTCGCTTTTCCTGAAATTGCTCGAATCCGAATCCGGCGCGACCGCCGAGCAGCTTTCCTTCGAGCGCACAAAAATACTTCCCGATCTCTCGAAGAATATCCAATGCGGTAACTCCCTCGTCGAGTACGATATTTTAGATAACCCCCTTTTCGACTCCCCCGCCTTTTCAAGGCGGGGGGCGGGGGGTGGTTTGGCGAGCGACAACGATAGCAAAGGCTCTGCTCTCACCGATGAAGAAGAAAAACGCATAAAGCCATTCAGCTTCCAAAGCGCATTCCGAGAAGTCATGTCCAATGGCGGCTTCGATGCCATTGTTGGGAACCCACCGTATGGGTACATGATCCCGAATGTTCAGCAAGAATATTTTCAAAGAAAATATCGCTTTCAAGATTATCAAAAGGATCTTTATCTTCTTTTTATGGAGAGATATGCCGATTTGATAAGATCAGATGGAGAGCTTGGCATAATTGCTTCAAATACGTGGTTGCAATCGATTACATTCAGAGCGATAAGGAAATTTTTGGTCGAAACTTATGAGTGGCAACGAATATTGCTCACTGATAAGGTTTTTAAGGCTACTGTTGACACAGCCGTTCTCATTTTCAGGTACAGAAAGCCACAAGTTAACTCTTTTTTTGTTGTTGAAAAAATCGTTAA
>DASYAJ010000621.1:0-4464 GCA_036501405.1 Kapaibacterium sp. (SeqCode) | reverse complement strand
CGACCATTTCCATCACGGCATCGTTATCGGTATTTCGGAAGGTACAGAGCGCTTCATCGTCGAAAACGACTTCAAGGTAATCGCCTTCAGCATCGTACCAAATTTTTACTTCTTGTTTCTCTCCCATAATAATTTTCCCTTCTTAATCATATCGCTCGGATACGCGGTTAGCACGTAAGCGTCATTTCCGGCATACTTAACAACCACACACAGGTATTTATTTCCCGCCTTCGTTCCTCGATAAAACCGGTACAAAATCGAAGCGAAAGAGTCGCTGATAGATTGAATCACAAAATCGGGATCTGCAATAGCTTCATCGAGTTTATCGAAAAGTCCAGACGTTGTGAGTCGCTTGACGAAGTGCTTTATTCGTTCTTCGGTAATGCGAACGGTTCGACCTCGAAAATCTCGAACGATTCTCACTTAGCACTATTGCGATGATTGTTAACAACATCGGTGTAAAACGCTGAACTCTTATGTGGCAGCGTAGCAGCCACGCTTGCCTGTTTCATCTTCAGCAATTCATCCGACATCCCATTCATCGTCTTCTCGCTCGTTTTGAGGAAATTCATCGGCTGAATGCCGATCCAAATCATAAAGACGACCATGGGAACCACGGCAACGAGTTCTCGCCAGTTAAGATCGGAAATCTTATGCGTGGCGTCGTGCGTCTCGATCGCATGTTCGTGACCATGAGAAGCGTGCGGCTTTTCGCCTTTGGGCATTCCGAAAACGAATCGCTGATACATCCAAAGCAGATACACTGCCGCGAGAATCACGCCCGTTGCGCTCCAAACGGCGTAGCTCCATGTATTCAGCACCGGCGAATAATAAGCTCCCATCATCGTGAGATATTCGCCGATGAAGCCATTCAGTCCCGGCAGACCGACACTCGAAAAAATAGCGATGCCAAAGAATACCGAAAAGAGCGGGACCATCTTTGCCAGACCGCCATACTCGGAAATTTCGCGCGTGTGCCGCCGATCGTACATCATGCCGAACATCATAAAGAGCATACCGGTCGAAAGGCCGTGATTAATCATCTGAATGACCGCGCCTTGCAAGCCTTCGCGGGTCATCGAAAAAATGCCGAGCACAATAAATCCCATGTGCGCCACCGAGGAATAGGCGATGAGCCGCTTCACATCGGTCTGCACCATCGAAACCAGCGCGCCATAAATAATTCCGATGACTCCGAGCACGGAAAAAAGTCCCGAATAATCGAACGCCGCCTGCGGAAACATGCCAAGGCAGAAGCGAATGAGTCCGAATGTTCCCATTTTGAGGAGTACACCAGCCAGAATAACCGAACCCGCCGTGGGCGCTTCGGTGTGCGCGTCGGGAAGCCAGGTATGGAGCGGGAATATCGGAACTTTAATCGCGAAACTCAGCGCGAACGCGAGGAAAAGATAATGCTGCGTTTCGATCGGAAGCTGGCGGGTGATTGCCATCAGCTTCGTAATATCGGTCGTGAAATGTCCGGTGATGTGTCCCGCCTGAATGCCGAGCCAGATAATAGCGACGAGCATAATCAGCGAACCGGCCATCGTATAAATAAAGAACTTGAGAGCCGCGTAAATCCTGCGCTTTCCACCCCACACGCCGATGATAAAATACATCGGAATGAGAATCACTTCCCAGAAAATGTAGAAAAGGAAAAGATCGAGCGAACAAAACACGCCGAGCATTCCTGTTTCCAGCACCATCATCAGCGCCATGAATGCTGGAATCGATTTCTGAATCGAGTTCCAGGTCCCGAAGATCGTCACGATCGTCAGGAATGTCGTCAGCAGGATGAGCAGCATCGACATCCCGTCGATGCCGACGAAATAAGTGAACGTCAGCCCCGGAAGTACCACCCACGGCATTTGTTCCGTCAGCTGGTAGCCGGCAGCATTGCCCCCAACCGAATTGAACTGCGCATAGACTGCGAGCGAAATCGCGAACGTGACGATGCTCGTAATGAGCGCGATCCATTTCGCGGCTTCGGCCTTTCGAACAGCCAAAGCCACCACCGCGCCCACAAGAGGGATAAAGATGAGGAGTGATAGAATACCCATTAGTACAAAAATACGAAGAATTGTCTGGCTCGCTCAATGATTCTCGAATATCGGTTCAGCAAATATAAAGTTTCCCTTTTTCGATTCCAGGCAATAACTCATAAAACGAATGAAGCTTTTTCGTAATTCTGGAATGATGTTTCGATACACATCGAAAACAATTACTGCAAGTTGACGAGATCCTCGGGCATACATTCGTCAAGCAGCAATTTCATTTAGGGATTCGTCGGGATGGATGAGCAGCGTTTCCGATCGTTCCAATGCGCGGGTAATTTGCTCCCGGCTGACCGTCGGAAATGAAGGAAGAAAAGCTTCGATGGTCTCGCCCGTTTCGAGATAATCGAATAGGTTTTTTACCGGAACCCGCGTTCCAAGAAAAACGGGTGTTCCTCCGAGGATTTCGGAATCGGAAACGATAAGGGTTTGCATGGTTTATTCAACAAAAGGAAAAGGACAAGGTTTCCTCATCGAAGAAGCCACCGATAGGGAAATATCGAGATAAACGCGGAGTTTTTGCCTGCGTTATGGATGGAACCGTTCCGCTACTTGCTTCGCATACTGGCAAAGGGATTTGAGGGAAACGATTAGTTCCGATTCCATGGCGCAAATACGATTAGGGCTCCCAGTAGCACAGCCTCGATGACGATAAGCAAAATGCTCGTTTCTTTCCCTCCTGTCTGTAATTGAGTAACGGCATTGGCGGAGGCTCGCGTCTCTTCACACTCATTGTCCTTCATTTTATAATACTCGAATTCTCGCGCAGACATCTCCTTTATCGGCTTTTGCTTCAGCAACAAATAGAGAGAATCGCCACAGGAGGTTTTGCTGATAATCTGATCGGCAACCATCGAATGCTCCAATTGCATGACAGCATTCGCATTGGAATGGGCTTGTTCGCATTCGCGATCTTTCATTTGATAGTACGCAAATTCGCGGTCCGTCATCGAGTCGATCGGTTTCGATCTCAAACGTAGATATTCCGGATCGTTGCAGGCAGTGTCGCTAATGATGGGCTTGGCGATGCAGGAGGCGAGAATTAACGGTAAGAGAAGCAAGGATTTTTTCATTCGTCAATTGCGTGGATTTGATGCATTCGTTCACGAGGTAAAGTCTCGAAGCGAAAACCGGGAGAGATAGATTTAGATCGGAGCAGTAAATTCAATGCAAAACTGTAAATGCTTTTTCCTCTATGACTCGTGCCGATTGCAAGAGGAGCAGCCAATAAGTTCCATCCGGAACATCATGAAGGTCGATCTCGGAACCGCTCCCTAAACTACCCTGCGTCATCTCTTGGCCGATTACTGAAATGACCTGATAGTTTATTAACGACTCCGAAGAATTGAGGCCACTCAAAGTAATGTACTGACTCGCCGGATTTGGCATCAAAAAAATGTTGGAGGGTCTTGTCATATTGGTTACTCTGCTTTGCGCTATCGTATAGGTCAGGACACAACTCTCGGCCGTGTCGCCACTTGCGGTAGTGGCAGTAATGCAAGCTTTTTCGGTATCGGGCCCGGTGGGGTAAGGAATGAATTGAATCATTACCGGAAGGGTCTCGGATGGACCGATTCCAATCGTGTCCTCAGCCCAACGGTTGTAAATACCGTCGATGTAAGCATGAAGAATCCACTGCATCGCGCCCATTCTGTGTACTGTGAAGTAAACGGAATCCGTGGTCAGATTTTGAATGGATCCACGAACCGTATCAGCCGCTAAGGATTCGAATTCCCCGAATTGGGATACGACGGGCGTCGAATTCAAAGTAAATTCAAGGCTCGCAGTATTCGTTTGGGCGCTACTCGAGGACGCCATGAACACAAGCGAAAGAACGAAGAACATCTGAAGTGGTTTCATAATTATGTATCCTTAAAACATCACCAAATACCGGGTAACCGTGATCAGTCCGACGATGATCAGCAACCTCGTTTTTTCGCGTTCTTTTTTGAATTCTCACGTAGCTTTTTTCCGAGCTCACTCTTTTCGCCGCGTTCGGCAAGCACACGGAGAAATTCCTTAGTCGGAAGGTGACCTAATTCCTCGTAATTCTTATCACGTACATTTCGCACCCATTCCAAGGTATCAAATGTCTTTTTTTTCTTCTCCATAAATTAGTTCTCTTGGGCTTCGAATCTCCAATTCCGGATATCCGCTCGCCCGATTGATTGCATTAAATCTTCGGATCTTATCAAGATTAACAATGTGCCGAAAGTTCCAGCTAACGAGAACGTCAGCTCGGTGAACGGTTGCATTGGCAATGTGCGCGGCATCCTCACGGTATTTTTTTGTCACAATGGAAGCATTCATGTAGCGATCCGTTAAAATCTCGACTTCCGGAACGACTGGAAGGTTGGTCAGTTCATCCGGTCCCAATTGTTCAATAATTTCTCGAACTCGCTTTGGTGCG
>DASYAJ010000620.1:0-8555 GCA_036501405.1 Kapaibacterium sp. (SeqCode) | reverse complement strand
GGCGTGCCCATCTTTTCGAAGGCCAACTGGATGCTGGGAACCACACGCTGCCAATTGTGCTGCCGAATCTGCCAAATGGCATTTATGAAGTCGTGCTGCAATCCCCAATAAATCGCAGCGCCGCGCGTCTTCTGGTTCAGCGGTAATACTCCTCGGGGATAATGCCAATTTCATCGGTAATGCCGGTCAATTGGAATTAGCATTGGCAAACAGGCGTTTTCCAAGATTCCCCGCTCAGGGGGAAACCACCCCCTAACCCCCGCCTTAAAAAGGCGGGGGATATTCCAAATCGAAGGGAACCTCTCGAAAAAGGCCCAACGACCATTGGGAAACTAACAAGTTTGGGCACGTAAAGTGCAAGAAAGAGCCTCATCATTAAGCATGGCAGACATTTCATCGTCGAATAATAATCCGAACGGTACACCGGGATCCACTCCGCAGGGGAGTGGGCCGGAGCAATCCGGCAAAGCGACTGCGCCTTCGCAGCCGAACGCGAAGCCATCGAAAAATGGCAAGCGGCCGGTCTCGGTGCCCAAGGGTTCGCCACAGGCCGCCAAACAAGCGAAAAAACCGGGTCAACGCCGCGCCAATCCGAACCGCACACCGCAGCGCGAGGAGATGGACTTCGGGCATATCATGCGGACCGTCCTGCTGTGGGCGGTACTGCTGCTCGGCGTCGTGTTTCTCGTTGTGATTTTTAATCGCAACAGCAATCCGGCGGAGATCGAAGTATCGGTCACGGAATATCAGACGCTGTTGAACGATAGCGATTTCAAAGCGGGCCGCCTGGAACAATACGGCATGAACGAATACCGCTTCCACGGGAATTTACGGACCGATATGTCGGTGAAATCGGTCGATGGCAAAACCGAGACTGCGCATGACATTCTCGTCAATCTCATTCCCGAAACCTTGAGCGATCAATACAAGCTCTGGCAGCAAAAAGGTGTGACGATCACGAAGACCGATAATTCGAGCTCGCTGATGGACACGCTGATTACGTTCTTGCCGTGGGTGGCTGTTGCCTTTATCTGGATCTTTTTATTCCGCCGAATGCAAGGGCAGGGCGGCGGCGGTGGCATGGGGGGGCCGAAGGGAATTTTTAGCTTCGGACGCTCGCGCGCAAAGCTCGTTACCGAAAACGCGCCGAAGGTGACTTTCAACGATGTCGCCGGCGCTGACGAAGCGAAAGTCGAACTGGCGGAGATCATCGAGTTCCTTCGGGAACCGGCGAAGTTCCAGAAATTAGGCGGAAAAATTCCACGCGGTGTCCTCTTGCTTGGCCCTCCCGGAACCGGAAAGACCCTCCTTGCGCGCGCCGTTGCGGGAGAAGCAGGCGTTCCGTTTCTTTCGATTTCGGGCGCGGATTTCGTCGAAATGTTTGTCGGCGTCGGTGCCTCGCGTGTGCGCGATCTCTTCGATCAAGCCAAGCGCCATGCGCCCTGCATCGTCTTCATCGATGAAATCGATGCTGTCGGACGGCATCGCGGCGCGGGACTCGGCGGCGGACACGATGAGCGCGAGCAGACGCTCAATCAGCTCCTCGTCGAAATGGATGGCTTCGATCAGAACGTCGGCGTCATCATTATGGCAGCAACGAATCGGCCCGATGTGCTCGATCCGGCATTGCTGCGACCGGGCCGTTTCGATCGGCAGGTCGTTGTCGATCGTCCCGATGTTCGCGGTCGGGAAGGGATTCTGAAAGTACATACGCGGAATACGCCGCTCGGCTCGGATGTCGATCTCGAAGCTTTAGCCCGTGGAACTCCGGGCCTGAGCGGTGCCGATCTCGCAAATCTCGTGAACGAAGCGGCGCTTCTCGCCGCACGGCGTGGCGGAGACCGGCTCACGATGTACGATTTCGAAAACGCGAAAGACAAAGTAATGATGGGCGTGGAACGAAAATCCGTCCTCATTTCCGAAGAAGAGAAAAAGACGACGTCGTACCACGAATGCGGTCACGTCATCGTCGCAAAAGCGATCCCGGAAGCAGACCCGGTGCATAAAGTAACAATCATTCCACGCGGCCGCGCTTTAGGCGTTACGAGTTATCTGCCTGTGGACGAGAAGCATACCTATTCGCGAGAATATCTCGAAGCGGTGATTGCTTACGCGCTCGGAGGCCGCGCCGCCGAAAAGCTGATCTTTAATCGCATCACGACCGGCGCTGGGAATGATATTGAACGTGCCACCGACATCGCGCGCAAGATGGTCTGCGATTGGGGTATGTCCGATAAGCTTGGTCCGCTGAAATACGGTCAAGCCGAGCAGGAAATTTTCCTTGGCCGCGATTACGGCCATCAAAAAACTTTTTCGGATACCACGGCGCGCATCATCGATGAAGAAGTGCGGCATATCGTCGAGACCGGCTCCGCGCGCGCGGAACGAATTCTCAACGAAAAACTCGATACCCTGCACCGCATGGCCGAAGCATTGCTCGAACGCGAAACCCTCGATTCCGGCGAAATCGAAATCCTGATGACCGGCGGGGAACTTCCTCCGTTCAGCAAGGAAAACCGCACATTCAATCTTACAAAAGCCGTCGAGACACTCAAGAAAGCATCCGAAAATAAAGGGGCAAATGGCGAGCAGCCCAAAGAGGAACCGAAATCCGAAGGCAAAGTCGAAACCGTCGTCGGCCCAGGCGATCAGGGGGATGCGCTCTGAACGAAAAAATAAATTCTATCGTTAAAATTCCATGACACCGATCGTTGAATTCGACGCCGATATTGTTCAGGGCGAATTGATTCATGTCCCCGAAATGTATAAAGATCGCTTAAAAGACGAGGAGAGCGTGCATGTTGTTTTGATGCGAAAGGCACGAAAACAAACCAGCCGTTATCGGGTAATTCGCGAAATGGCCGACCATCCTCTCGTTTTCTCTGACGGTAAAATTCCCACTCGCGACGAAATGCATGAACGACACTAAGCTCCTCTTTCTCGATTCTAACATTTGGCTTTATGTACTGGGAACTAAGACTGACAACGAAAAACATCGAATCGCCGACCGGCTAATCGAGTTACCTAATATCAGAATTAGCGTCCAGGTCATCGGTGAAATATGTAATGCGCTGTTGAGAAAAACGATCATTACGGAATCGCGTATTCAGGAAACGATCGAAGAATTGTATGATCAGTTTCAGCCTTGGTATCTTCGAAGTCGCAATCAAATGGTAAGCGCAAGCAAGCTCCGCGAACGATATAATTTTTCGCATTGGGATAGCTTCATTGTCCTCGCCGCGCTCGAATCGAATTGCTCCACGCTCTACAGCGAAGACATGCAGGATGGCCTCGTCATCGATGGCACCCTAACGATTCGGAATCCTTTCAAGGACTGACACGGTTCGGTGAATCTAATTGCGACAGAGATTGGTTACCAACAGCATGGACTACATTGAATTCGATACATAGTTGAGCGCGGACGGGACTATCGTGGTGCCCGATGAATATCGGAAGAAATGGGGTAAAGAAAAAGTTCTCCATGTCCTGGTTACAGAACCATGACGTCCGAAGAGGACGTGCTGGACTATTACCTCGAAAACCCAATGATCATTCCAGGAATTAAAGCGCCGTCGCGGTAAGAATTATATCGTCATGTCGCAATGCATGATTTTTCTCGATTCGAAACATGAAGCCTACGCTCTTTTTTTTTCTTATTCTTCTTTGCACGGTGCCGGCCTTTGCACAGGAGCCTTCATCGGAGCCAAATAACGCCAAGCTCGATTCACTCAAGAAACAAGCCGCGCAATGTGCTAATTCTGGCGATTACGGCCATGCGGTCGAATTGGCGAAGCAGATCATTGGCATGGGCGATCGCGATAGTTCCCTCTATTTCCTGACGGCGATCGGTCTGGTGCTCGATGGAAAAAAATCGGAAGGAAAGCGTTATTACGATACCGCTATGCGATTGGGCTACGATGCACATACACAAACGGCGACGATGCTCGGCCTCAATACTCCTCCTGCCGATTTGAATTACGATAGCGCATTTGCCGCCGTTCATAATGGTGCGGTTCAAAAGTCGAAGCATCTGCCCGAAGGATATAAAAACGCAGCACTGTATCGAATCTATCTCGAAGACCAGGGCGAACGCATGGTGTTGGTGCAGGACGGTCTGGATAAGTTCCTTCACGATACGGTTCTCCTGCTGCGTATGGTTCATAACGACAGTGTTCGAAAAAAAGAGATCTATGCCATGCTCCCGAAACTCAGAAACTCCCACAGTCCCAACGATCTCGAAGAGGCCTGCCTCATTCTCCAGCATGGCGATGACACGACCGATTATCGGAACGCGCACGAACTCGCGATGCGCGCCATCCATCTTGGCGATACCTCCACAAATGCACGTCAGCTTGCCGCGATTACACTCGATCGGTATTTGGTAAAGCAAGGAAAACCGCAGCGGTATGGCACGCAATCCTTTACGAACGAAAAGACGGGCGAACTCGAACTATTTCCTGTTGATCCATAGGTCACCGATGCCGAACGCGCAAAATGGGGCGAGCCGCCGTTGAAAAACGCTCTCACGAGAGCAAAAGCGGTGTATGCGCATTGAGCGACTCTTTTTCGTCGTATTTTTATACTCTGAAATTCGTGTTCCTCGT
Organism: Kapaibacterium sp. (SeqCode); assembly: GCA_036501405.1. GTDB lineage: Bacteria > Bacteroidota > Ignavibacteria > Palsa-1295 > Palsa-1295 > PALSA-1295. Next base: position 3,951 of record DASYAJ010000620.1, on the reverse strand, counting down.
CATCGATGGCACCCTAACGATTCGGAATCCTTTCAAGGACTGACATTCATCAAACGCATTCCTTTGGCAAAAGCATCTTCGCTGCGAACAAACACGAATGAGGAACGAATGTTTTGAGAGGAGCGAGGAGACCGGTTCTCCGCCAGTTCGCGGATTTATCTTGAGGATCTTCATGTTTTGAAAATTGCTACCCCCGCCCTCAGCCTGAAGGCGAGTGAAATATTCCGCTCTGACTCAGTTGATTTTTTTATTCAAACTTATCGGAAAATGTTTCGAAATTTATGTATCGGTCTTGGTATGTGCCTCGTGATGGCATCGTGTCATTCTTCCTCTGACCCGAACACTCCTGTTAACACCGCTTCTTCTAAACACTGGACTCAATCCGGCTTGAACGGTCGAGTGAATGTGCTGGCCGCGATGGGAACTACTATTTTTGCCGGTACACCGGCCGGTATTTATCGTTCAGATGATAACGGTGACAACTGGACTGATGTCAGTAATGGTCTGGGTAGTTTTGATGTAACGGCACTTGCTACGATGGGCAGTACGCTCTATGTTGGAACGGTCTCAAGCGGCTCGGCGGGCGGAGCTGTTTCCTTTTCAACCGATAAAGGATCGAGCTGGACAGCGATCAGCGAGAATACGATTGATCTTTTTCAATATAGTACTTCGCTCGGATTTGTAGGGAGCAAACTTTTTTCTGAAGGATATGATGGTGTTTGGCGCTGGTCGGGTAATGGAATGAATTGGACGAAATTAAATGTGACCGGAGGCAATTTAGCAACGATAGGGAATGAGCTTTTTATTGGAAGTTATGGTGGCCCAATGCTTTCAACAGATGCGGGCAATACCTGGACACCCGCGAACCACGGTTTACCGAACCTCGCTTTGAATCCAATCTTTGCGAACGGAAATGATCTTTACATCGGAATGCAAAGCGAGAAGGGAACCGGAGCCTCCGTTTATTTTTCCAGCGATAATGGGTCTCACTGGTCGCAGGCAAATTCGGGATTGCCGGTAACATATCAGGGTACAACATACGATAATGAGGTCTATTCCTTCGATGCAATAGGAGATACAATTTACGCCGGTTCCGAGTATAGTGTCTATACCTCTACCGATAGGGGAACAGCATGGCTGGCCGATACGACCGATTTTCAGGATATTGTTTTCGCCCTCGCGCATAACGACAGTTATGTCTTCGCTGGTACTTTGCAAAGCGGCGTGTGGCGAAGCCCAAGGTAGATGCAACGTTCAGCACATCGGATCGATCGAAACGATGTATTCCGCGCACGTTGACCTGCAAGGCGGGTTCTGAGATGATGAAATACATTGCCAAATCCATCGCCTTGGAGAGCATTCGTTTTTCCATAACCGGGCACTAAAACGATCAGCGCACTTGCTTTTTTGCGTCGGAATATCGATGGGCCGCTCATTCGCTTGCCCTCGAAAGAAAAGGTAATGGTATCGGTTTTCATTTGTGTCCGAATACTTCCACAGAGAAGAATCAGGAATAATTCGAGGATCTTTTTCATAAAAATTTATTGTGGCATCGTAATACCTCGTCGTTCCATCAGTGAAACTTAGATCGTATATTGGTAACCAATGTATACGGTTGTGGAAGCATCGCCGGTTATGCTGTGACCGACGGAATACAAGATATGGTCATGGTCGTCAAGATTGATAAAGCCTCCGATATTAAATCCCGCGCTGGACGAAGCGCCTAGCGATTCGGGTGTGTGGTAAAAGACCTCACCACCGACCGTGACAGCGTCCGAAATATCATATTGTAGTTCCCATCCCGCGAAGATCCAGTTCTTATTTCCCGCACCCGGGTTCAGCCAATAACCCGCTCCGCCGTAAGTGGAGAATTTTTCCCAATTTTTCTGGATCCACAGCGGAAGATAGACCTGTGTCGAGCCGCTGTTTAGCCCATCCGATCTATCTCCCGTCGGCAATTCCGCCAAGGGAAATATGCCAACTTCTAATTTGTGATCGGTATCGTTCAGGAAGCGGTATTTGATGCCAAGCTCCGTGCTGGAATATCCATATTTCGGTCCATCCATTCCGTTCAGGTATTCCATGGGCGCAAGGAGGTGAAGCTGTAAGTTTGGAATTGCACCATAGTTAATTTCGATGTGGGGAAGTGTGAGATCGGTCTCGTTCGAAAGATATTCCTGAATGGACGCCAAGTAAAATTCCCAATGGTGGTAGTCCACGGGTTCGGGATCGTCGGTCTGGAACGGTGGCCCCGCGATCGCTACGGTCGAAACACACTGGCCGGCAACGCATAAGAACAAGAAGAAAAGAATTCGACACATTGACGATTTCTGAAGCTTTGCATTCATGGTCAAACGTGCAGAGGGTTTTATGACTTTTGGTGTTCTCCGTTACAACGATTGCTCAGCGATCACGGCCCAGTAGTCGGATTGTTGAGAACCGTTTTTTTATTGACGAATTATACGGAACATCGGAAGCCTTCTTAACATCGAAAGTTGTCATTGAGTTAATCGGAATAAACAACGCTGCTTTCTGTTAAACGGGATGATCGACTCTTTTTCGTCGTATTTTTGTACTGTGAAATTCGTAACCTACCTCTCGCATAGCTCCCAACGGCTGGGGCTTCTTATCGATTCGGAAATTTTGGACCTCGAACGCGCCAGCGCAGAACTGGGCGCGGCATTGCCTTCCGACATTATTTCTTTTCTACGGCAAGGCGACTGGGCGATGGTCGCGGCGAAAAAAATCGAAGTCGAAGCCCTAAAAAATTCGAATGCGTTTTTGAATGCGCGCGTTCGGCCGGGGAGCGTGCGGCTCCTCGCGCCAGTTCCGCGTCCGACTTCGATGCGCGATGGCTATGCCTTTCGGCAGCATGTCGAAGCGGCGCGCAGAAATCGCGGCGTGGAAATGATTCCCGAGTTCGATCTCTTCCCGGTCTTTTATTTCACGAATCATCAAGCGGTCATCGGTCCCGGCGCGATGGAAGTGATGCCGGACCATTTGAACCGCCTCGATTACGAACTCGAAGCCGCGATCGTGATCGGCAAGGAAGGCCGCAATATTAGCGCGAGCGAGGCCGATGATTTTATTGTCGGATATACCATCATGAACGATTGGTCCGCCCGCCATTTGCAGATAGAGGAGATGAAGCTTTCGCTCGGTCCCGCGAAAGGAAAGGATTTTGCAACGGCCATCGGTCCGTGGCTCGTCACGAAAGAGGAACTCGACTCGAAAAAAATTCCATCCGAACAGGGCGACCGCTACGATCTTACGATGATTGCCTCGCTGAATGGAAGAGAACTCAGCCATGGGAACCTGAAAGACATGACCTGGACCTTCGCGCAAATTATCGAGCGGGCCAGCTATGGCGTCACGCTCTATCCGGGCGATGTAATTGGCTCCGGCACGGTGGGAACCGGATGTCTTCTGGAACTCAACGGCTCGAAAATCACCGATAACTTGTGGATTAAATCGGGCGATACGGTTACCTGCGCCATCGAAGGATTAGGGGAATTGACAAATACGGTGAAAATAGCGGCGTAGGGAAGAAAACCGCCGCCACTCTTGTTCTCCGCTTCAATGGCGGTAAAAACCTCGAAAAAACCGGCTTCGGCCACAATATTATCCAACAATGGCGCTGCGAAAACGAACGGACTTGCTCCGCATTCGGATGATGCAGTTCGTACGTTCGAAACGATGGGGCTTTCGCGCCAGGACATCCTTTCGGATTACCGGATCTGCCATCAGAGCCGGCTTGCCAGCGTGCTCGGTCGGCGCGAGGTCCTGACCGGCAAAGCGAAGTTCGGCATTTTCGGCGATGGGAAGGAACTTCCGCAGGTCGCGATGGCGCGTGCTTTCAAAAATGGCGATTGGCGTTCGGGATATTATCGCGATCAGACCTTCATGTTCGCGACCGGCCTTTACACGATTCAGGAATTTTTCGCGCAGCTT
>DASYAJ010000619.1:0-2800 GCA_036501405.1 Kapaibacterium sp. (SeqCode) | reverse complement strand
CGCTCGAGTTCATCGAGATACCGCTGAATTTTCGCCGGCAAATCCTCCCGCGTCTCCGCCCCTGCGAGTTCCTCCTTCGTCCAGCCTTCGAAGGATTCATAGACGGGACGAATATCGGCAAGCTGGCGAAGATCGGTCGTAAAATGCGTGAGTTCCCGCCCATCGCTAATGCGTTCGTAGCGGGTGCAGAGTTTTAGTTCTGGGAACCCGGAAAGGACATCGAGCTTCGTTAGCGCAAGGCTGGATACGCCGTTGATCATATTCGTGTACCGAACCGCGACAGCATCGAACCATCCGCAGCGGCGCGGACGGCCAGTGGTGGCGCCGTATTCATGTCCGGCTTCGCGGAGACGTTCGCCAGTTTCGTCCAAAAGTTCCGTTGGGAACGGACCGTTGCCGACGCGGGTGCAGTATGCTTTGGCCACCCCGATGACCCGGTCGATGGCCATCGGTGGAATGCCAAGTCCCGTGCATGCTCCGCCGGCTGTCGGATTGCTGGATGTGACATAGGGATAAGTTCCAAAATCAATGTCGAGCAGCGCCGCCTGCGCGCCCTCGAGCAGCAGCGACTTTCCTGCTTCGATTTCGCGGTTCAGATAAAGCGACGTATCGGTGATATAAGGATCGATTTCGCGATCGAATACTTCATATTCCGCAATAATCTTCTCGACGTCGCAGAGTTCCTTCACGCCGTAAAATTTTTCGAGTAGCTCATTCTTTTCTGCGATATTCTTGCGAAGCTTTTCTCGCAGCGTTTCGCGGTCCAGCAGATCGACAATCCGAATTCCCTTTCGAGCAAATTTATCTTCATAAGCCGGACCGATTCCGCGTCCGGTAGTTCCCACTGCGCTGCCATCCTTAGACATGCGCTGCTCGGCCGCTTGATCGAGCATTTTGTGGTACGGCATAATCAGGTGCGCATTGTGGGAGATAAAAAGCCGTCCTTTAACACGAATGCCTTCGGCTTCAATCATTCGAATCTCCTCTCGAAGCGCGACGGGATCGATGACAACGCCATTACCAATGACGCAGATGACATCATCGTGAAAAATTCCGCTCGGAATCAGATGAAGAACAAACTGGCGGCCATCCGGCAAATGGATGGTATGGCCTGCATTGGCCCCGCCCTGATAGCGCGCGACGATATCGACATCGCGAGCGAGCATATCGACGATTTTTCCCTTGCCCTCGTCACCCCATTGAGTTCCGAGAACGACCGAACATGTGTAGCTTGACATGGGTAAAAAAAAAAGCGCTCGCGTCACACAGACGTCATCGCCTGCGAAGCTGAGCTTCTCTTTTTACCCTTTCATTTGGGTGATGTTAAAACATTCGTCAGAATTATAAGGTTCAAAAAGCTGATCCATCAGAATAGCGTGGAACGGTTCTTGTCCTATCCGTATGAAGAAAGGAATTTTTTATGCCACGAAAATATAGCAAAGGCGCATCGAAATCGGTTGAAAGCGCAATGCATCGCGAAAAGAAAGGAACCCTCCGCAGCGGTTCCGGCAAGAAAGTAACGAGCCGCAAGCAGGCCATCGCCATCGGGCTTTCCGAAGCCCGCGAAAAAGGCGCTCGAGTGCCGAAAAAACGCAGCTCGTAAAAACACGATTTAAAGATTTCGGTCATTCCAGGCGAAGCCTAAGATTGCGAAAGCGATCTTCGGCGGAGTCGAGGAATCTCATGCAGCTTACCTTCGCGGTAAATCGTCTGAAATTCCTCGACTATGCTTTTTCTGTGCTATCCCAGAAAAACTCCGCGCGGAATGACAGTTCTTAGAAATTCGTCCTTCAAATCATCGCTTTCCGATGGCAGCCCGGACCGATGCGGTAGATGATCTTCCGAATCGTATCGATCTGCAGATACGGATAGATCGCCTGGAGCTTCGCGAGTGCTTCGGAACTTTTCAACGCCTGCTCGTCGCGCATCGACTTGAACGCCCGCCGAATAATGTGGTCCCGAATCCCCTTCTCATTGATGAGGTCGTTCGCCCGAAGCACTTGAAATACTTCGTCCGAAATGAGCTCTGGGACAGGATTCAGACCGGTCTCCGCCGAATCCGGTGATTCATTCGATCGAGCATCCTGCGAAGGAAACGGACTCGGTTGATAATCGACGAATGGATCGTCCGAATGAATTGCGGCGGACGTAAACCGCGTATTCGATGATAGCGAATTATTCGACGATAGCGGCGCGTGGCGCATCTGCGGCGGCACGAGACGTGCGGAAGGAATCAAGGTTGCTGACATGGTCTTTCAGAATAGATTGATGAAAAGACTCTGTCTCGAAGAGTGGGCCTCAATGGCCCTCATAAAATGGAACTTGCCGCTTTGAACGCGTCCGCTTCGGGCTGACCCCTTCTGGGTGCTTCGATGCGAACGTATCGATTCTATGCCCCGAACAGAGTGGCAGCTCATAAAAAATGGCCGCATAACTCTAAACCGAGGCGCCGCTCAAAGCGGCAATCATCCATTTTTACTCTCTTCACAAAAACCGAACGGTTTTATCCGTTAGCTTTCAGACAGAGAACCGTATCAAGTGTCTTTCTGAAATAATGTTTTTGTTTTCCTTGAAACGTCGAATGACGCTTCTGTCATAAAGACCCGCGAAAAGCCAAAAGGTTACATCCCAAATGAGGATTTTTTTGTGACCTGCGTTTTCAAGCACCAATTTGGCCCGAAAACCCTCGAATTACGAAAATTTCCAAACCGTTTTTTCGCGCACGCATTTGTGCTTCATGAACTGGCGCTTTTTATTCATGATTTTATGCGGGTGCCCTGTCTGCAAGTTCCGCAATTTA